>NZ_VIDT01000086.1 GCF_006519715.1 Ideonella azotifigens | reverse complement strand
GCAGCAATGCCCACAGCAGCAGGACCAGGCCCAGCGTGAGGCCCACGAGCAGCAGCACCGCCACAAACACCAGGCCGGCCAGCGCCAGCACCACACGCCGGATGGCCAGCGCCACGCGGGCCAGGAAGAGAGACAAGGAGGACATGGGACGGGATTTTGAAGCCTGCGCGGCCTTGCGCCGTGCAATGGCCGCAAAAACCGTCCGCCAGCCAAGGGCAGGCCGACAGGGCCAAGATGGGCGCCATGATTCCTCTGTCCGTACTCGACCTCGCCCCCATTGCCGAAGGCAGCAGCGCCCGCGAAGCGCTGCAGCACAGCCTGGACTTGGCCCAGCATGCCGAAGCCTGGGGCTACAAGCGCTACTGGCTGGCCGAACACCACAACATGGACGGCGTGGCCTGCTCGGCCACTGCGGTGCTGATCGGCCACGTGGCCGGTGGCACCACGCGCATCCGCGTGGGCTCCGGCGGCGTGATGCTGCCCAACCATGCGCCGCTGGTGATTGCCGAGCAGTTCGGCACGCTGGCCACGCTGTATCCGGGTCGCATTGACCTCGGGCTGGGCCGTGCGCCGGGGACCGATGGCCCGACGGCCCGCGCACTGCGGCGCGGGCCGATGGCCACCAGCGAAGACGATTTCCCGCGCGAGGTGCAGGAGCTGATGGCCTACCTGGACGACGCCAAGCCGGGCCAGGCGGTGCGCGCCATTCCCGGCATGGGCACGCAGGTGCCGGTGTGGCTGCTGGGCTCCAGCCTGTTCAGCGCGCAGCTCGCCGCCTGGCTGGGCCGGCCGTTCGCGTTTGCCTCGCATTTCGCGCCAGACATGCTGCTGCAGGCGCTGGACATCTACCGCGACAGCTACAAGCCCTCGGCCGAATGGCCAAAGCCACATGCGATGGTGGGCGTCAACGTGATCGCGGCCGACACGGATGCCGAAGCGGCGCGGTTGTTCACCTCGATCCAGCAGCGCTTCCTGGGCATGCAGCGCGGCCAACGCGGCCCGCTGCCGCCGCCCATCGATCCAGCCGAGATGGAAGCCATGTGGCAGCCGCACGAGAAGCACAGCGTGCAGCGCATGCTGGCGGCCAGTGCGGTGGGCAGCGCAGAGACGGTGCGCGAGAAGCTGCTGGCCTTGCAGAAGGAGACCCGGGCCGACGAGTTCATCGTCGCCGGGGCCTTGCATGCGCACGGTGCGCGGCTGCGTTCCTACGAACTGCTGGCGCAGGCCTGGCGCTGAAGGCACAGGCCTGCACCAGCCGGTGCTGGCTTACAGCGTGTTAGCGATGAGCAGGTTGTCCTGCGTGCTGCCATGGCGCACGTCGAGCAGCTGCACGTTCAGGCCGTCGTCGCTGGGCAGGCTGATCAGCAGTTCGTCGTCGTCATCGCCCACGGTCATGCTGGCGCTGTAGAACGCCGTCTTCGAGCCGGCGGGCGTCAGGCGGACCTGGTAAGTGCCGCTGCCGATGAACACCGAGTTGGCGCCTGAGGCTGGCACCGCGGCCTGGCTGGCCACCGAAGCCATGTTCGGCGAAACGGTGGCGAGGTCGGTGCCGGGCGGCGTGATGTAGACGTCGTAGGTACCCGTCAGCGGCGAGCCGTTCAGGATGCGCACGCGGGCACGGTTGGAGTCCACCGGCTTGTCATACGGGTCCGAGATCGTCATCAGCTTGTAGCCGGTGCCGTCGGGCAGCGCGACCAGTGTGTAGTTGGTGGCGTTTTCGGTGTTCAGCGAGGTCGTCGCCAGCACGGTGCCGACAGTCGAGTCGTGGATCGCCCAGTCGGAGGTCACGCTGGGGGTGTCGTAATACTTGGAGGTACCTTCATAGGCCTGAACGCCAGCACTGGTCTCGTAGTTGCCCTTGCGATAGAGGGTGAGGCTCGGGCTGCCAGGCGCAGCGTTGATGAAACGGGCCTGGGCCGAGCCCAGGTTCAGCGAATCGGCGGTGTCACCGCCGCCGCAGGCGGACAGGGCAGACACGGCAAACAGGGTGCAGCCCAGCAGGGCGAGTTTGGAGCGAATGGTCATGGGACAGCCTCTCGTTGTGATCACGGTTGAACAGCGCAGGCGCGGTGTTCGCAGTGCTGGAAGTAGACCGTTGACGCCACCCGCTGGCGTGTGAGCTGCTGCCGCGCAGCCTTGTAGGCGCAGGCCGGCAATCCGTGTTTCCGCTTGTGTCCTGCTGCGCCGCCGGCCAGCCGGTCCACTGCCTGGCAGTGCCCGGCTTCGGCTGGTGATGGTGCGTGCGGGCTACGTCGTCGTTCAATCTTCCAGGCCAGCACCCGAAGCTTCGCCAGGCCGGGCCTTCGAGGAATTTCTCGGCATCGCCGCCTCCATCACGGACCGAGCGCGCGTCCAGTTGGCCAAGCCAAACGCCGCCAGCCTCTGGCTCGCAGCGTCGGGCTGATCGGGCCGGTAGACATGGTGGTCGAGCGCAAACCGCAGCGGGAGCACATCCAAGGGGCAGTTGCCCGCGGGCCAGATCTCGACGCCCTCGGGCAAGAAGGGTTCGAAGTCCATCAGCGCTCGGCGGGTGATGTCATCCGCGAGGTGCAGCCGAACAGCCTGCGCACCCGACTGGATCGCCTGCAAAGCTTCTCGCAATGAATAGACCTGCGGCACCACGAAAAGGCGCAAGCGCAGCCCGAGCAGCAGCAACTCGGGCTCGAAGGCCTGCACCCCCACCACGCGCCCGCCCACGCGAGCGATGTCCCGCACCTGCGACGCATCATTGACACCGGTGGCGCCGACCACGCAATCGGCTGGCAAGGCACGGACCAATTGCTGCAGCGTGGCCAGCGTGGCCAGACCCGCCCATGGCACTGCCATCACGCGAAACCCGGCGGCGTACAGCGCCGCCCCGGTTCGAGCGGCGTCCTGGGCGCGCAGCCCGGGCAGCGTGACCAGCAGCGGCAGGCCCGAGGGCCAGGACTGCGGCGCCCACGGCGTCATCTCGTTCAACAGTCGGTCCAAGGTCTGCTCCTGCGTCACGGATTCACATGTGAAGGTGGGTCTGCGGCGCGGCGAGGGGCGCCACGCCGCCCACCGAGTGGGCGAGAACCTCGCCAGCAATGCGCTCGAAGGCGTGGCCCATGCTGTCGACCGATTCGCGCAGCGCGTTGCCCAGCGACTCGGCCTCCGGCCCGGGCAGCAGCAAGGCAAATCGAGCGGCCTCCGGGGCGACCGCGCCCAGGCGTTCGCACAAGGCATCACCAGGTGCATGCTCACCACGGGCTGCCATGCTGACGATGCAGACGGTGCCGATGGCCGAAGCCGGCGGCTGCGCCGTCTGCAGCGAGTGCAGGTCCGACGCGGTCAGGTGGTAGGCGTCCAGGCCGAGGTGGCGCAGGATGCGCACCAACAGCTCGGTGGCCAGCTCGTCACCTGGCAGACCCATGCCGACGCAAACGACGACGCGCGCCGCAGCCGACGCGGGTCCAGGGGCCCCCAGGGTCCGTGCGCGCTGGCGCGCCAGCCGTTTGTGACGCAGCAGCAGGCCCGAACTCAGGCCCTCCACCTCTGCCTCCGGCCTGGGTCGGCTGCCGGCCAGGCCAGGCTCGCGCCGCGCACCGTCCAGCGCCTCCACCACGTCGACCACGGCCGAACGAATCTTGGCCTGCTGGCGCAGGCTGATGGCACCGGCTTCGAAGTCACGCCCGCCCAGCTGCATCGCGGGCATCAGCACCGCGTCGCAATAGACGGCCAGCGTGCGCCGCTTCATGAAGCCTTTTGCGTCGCCGATGATCTCGTCGGAGTCGCCGGACAGGGCCCGCTGGTAGAACTTCTGCGCCATCGTCAGCGCAGGGCCGTTGCCCAGCAGGATGTCCAGGAAGCCCAGCGAGCTGGCATGGCGCCCGGCCACGGCCAGGCACAGCGTCAGCGGTGTGGAGATGAGCACGCCGACAGGTCCCCAGAGCAGGCCCCAGAACAGCGTGGCCAGGACAATCGACAGCGGTGAAAGACCAGTGGCCCGGCCATACAGCCGGGGCTCGATGAATTGCGAGGTGATGAGCTGGACGGCCGCAAAGGCTGCCCCGGTCATCAGCACCAGGTGCCAACCCGCGGAGGCGCCCAGCGCCAGTCCCATGGCCAGCAGCGCCGCCAAAGGCACGCCGGCGAACGGCACGAAGCGCAGCACCACGGTAGAGGCGGCGGCGAGGAAGGCGTCGGGCAGGCCGATGAGCGACAAGGCCACCCACACCGCCCCACCGACCCCCAGGTTGACGACGAACAGCCGGGCCAGGTAGCGCGACAGCCGCTCCGTCGCATCGTCGATGGCCGCCGTGGTGACGCGCAGATCGGCCTGACCGATCAGGCGGATGAACCGGTCCCGCAGCGACTCCCGCTCAAGCAGCACGAAGACCATCACGATGCCCACCACCGCCGCGCTGACCAGCGGGCCCCACAGCCAAGACAGCAACTGCTGCAGGCGTCGAAGCGGCGTGCTTGTCGGAGGTGCCGCAGGGCCCCCGGCAGAAGCCTGGAAAGGCTGGCCCGTGCCGCTGTCCGCCTGCTGCGCGTCCAGCAGCGCGTCAGCCGCGTCCCAGGTCTTCTGCTGCGGCAGCAGCGCGCCCGAACGCAAGGCATCCAGGTTGGCGCTCAGGGTCGCCTGGTAGGCAGGCAGGCGCTCGGCCATGTGCAGGGCATGCGTGCCCATCAGCAGCAGCAGCCACGACACCACCAGCACCACGGAAGCCACGGCCGCGAATACCGCCGATCGCGGCCCCAGGCGCCAACGCCGCAGGGTGCGCACCCAGGGTGTCACGGCGAAGCTGAGCACGACGGCCAGCGTCACCGGCACCAGGATTGCCCGGCCGAAGTGCAGCAGCGCCAGCGCCGCGGCGAGCGCCAGGATGACGACTGCAGTTTGCAGCACGGGCGGCACCACGCGCGGGGTGGCGGCGGCAGGGTGGGACATGGTGCGCGGCCTCGCGGTTCATGCGGTTGCGGTGCGTCAGGCCTCGTTGGGAATCTCGGTGTTCGACTGGGTTTTGCCGGCCGGGATGTCCAGGATCTTGACCTCGCCGCTGGCGGCGCCTGGCAAGGTGATCAACAGCACGTCGTCGTCGTTGCCCAGCTTGAAGGTGCCGGAGAAGAAGACGGACTTCGAACCTGCGCCGGTGAGGCGGATCTGGTACGTGCCGTCGCCGATCATGAAGGAGTCTGAGCCCGAGGCAGGGCTGGGCATCTGGCCGGCGACGCCGGCCATGGCGGGCGTGGCGCTGCCAATGTCGGCGCCCGCTGCAGTGATGTAGACGTCGAAGCTGCCGACTTCCGGGGTGCCGTTGACGATGCGCACGCGGGCCCGGTCGGAATCCAGCGGCTTGTTGTAGGGGTCGGAGATCTGCAGCAGCTTGTAGGCGCTGCCGGAACCCGGGAGGGCCACCAGCGTGTAGAGCGTGCCGTTCTCGACGCGCATGGACGTGACGCCGAGCTGCGTGCCCGTGATGGCGTCGCGCGCGCTCCAGTCAGAGGTCACGTTGACGGTGTCGTAGTACTTCGATGCACCTTCATAGGCCTGCACACCGGCCTCGTTTTCCATGTCGTCCTTGCGATAGAGCGCAAGGCTGGGGCTGCCCGGCACGGCGTTCACGAAACGCACCTGGCCGGGGCCGATGTTCAGGGATTCGGCGGTATCGCCACCGCCGCAAGCGGCAAGGGCGAGTACGGTGCCGCCGAACAGGGCGACTTTGGAGAGGAAGTTCATGCTGGTGTCCTTGAAATGAGGAGGCAATGCCAGGAAAGAGGTGCAGGAATCAGTTGTCCTGGAGGTAACTCACCAGTTCGTCTGCCCCGCTGCGGATGCCGGTCTTGGCGGCGTTCAAAGCCCCCATGCCCGCCTTGAGGTCCCAGGCTCCGGGGTATTGCTTGGAGACATAGGCCGCGAGCAGCACCTGGGTGTTGGCATCGAAGACCTCGACGGCATAGGTCACCGAGCCGGTGAACGCCCCCTCCTTGCCACGCGCGGCCTGCACCGCGTTGTAGGGGCCGCCTACCAGATCGAAGCGCGACAGCGTGCTCAGCACCGCGGTACTGCTCTTGGCGCCCGTGAGCGTCAGCTGGATGCGCAGGGCCTTGCCAGGCGCACCGGATGCATGGCGGGCGTAGTCATCGAGCCGATCGGAAAACTGGCGTTGCATGTAGGCCGCCAGTTCGCGCCTGTCGGATTCGGCGATGTCTTCGAACTGGTTGTCGGCGCCGCGATAGATGACCACCGGATCCAGGCTGACGCTGCCGTAGCGCTTGAGCGCCACCCCGGACTGATAGGCCAGCGGGATGCGCCCCGTCTCATCGAGGGTGTTGCGGCGCAGCTGTTCGGATGAGGCGATGCCGGCGTATGGCACCGGTTGGGTGCCGGCACAGGCCGTCAGCCCAACGCACAGCGCGAGCGCGGCGCCTGAAAACCAAGGGTTGGAAAGTGACATGGCGGTTCCTGGGTGAGGTCGCATTGAGGGAGCGGTCAACGGAGACAAGACCACGAAGCTGCGGAGTCGACCTGTTGGCTGCTCGCCAGCGCTGCCAGCCATTCACCGACGAAATCAAAACCGCTCCGTACGGTTCATTATTGATTTGCTTTTCCGGCGCGTCAAGAAAAAAGTACCATCCGGTTCACTTTTGAGGAGCAAGGATGAAGGTACGCACGGAGGCGCGCCGCAGCGCCATCGTTCTGGCGGCGGCGGAGCTGTTCCAGGAGGTGGGCTACGAGCGGGCCTCGATGAATGAGCTGGCTCGCCGTTTTGGCGGCTCCAAGGCCACCTTGTATGGGTACTTCCCGTCCAAGGAAGCGCTGTTCGTGGCCGTGGTAGAGACCCTGGCCACCGCCAACCTGGCAGACGCGGTGGATGACCTGGCGCAGGTCGATGAAAAGTCCATCCCGCTGAAAGAGCAGCTCACGCGCTTTGGTGAACGCATGCTGCACGTGCTGGTCAACGACGAGAAGGCCATCGCCGTCTACCGCATGGTCGTCGCGGAATCCGGCCATTCGGTGGTGGGCCAGCTGTTCCACGAATCCGGCCCTGCGCAGAGCATCGAGGCCATTGCCAAGCTCGTCTCCGCGGCCATGGCACGCGAGGAACTGCGCCGGACCGACCCCAAGGTCATGGCCCAGCAGTTCTTTGCGCTGCTGACGGCCGAAATCAACAATCGGGTGTTCCAGAACCCGCCGCCACCGGTGTCCGAGACCGAGGTGCGCGCCAAGGTCCACCGGGCGGTGGAGATGTTCCTGATGGGCGCAGTTCCCCGCCAGGGCAAGGCCGAGCAAGCGGGCCGGTAGCCGGCTGGCACAATTCGGGCGAACCGCAACTGCGGCCTGGTGGCCTGGGCCACCCCCTCGTTGCCCTGTGCCCGCCCATGTCCGCCGCTTCCGAGTTCAAGGTGTTGAGCCTCATCCCGCCGATGACGCAGCTCAACACGCCCTACCCGTCCACCGCCTATCTAACCGGCTTCCTGCGCTCGCGCCAGATTGAGGCCGTGCAGGAAGACTTCGCGCTGGCGCTGGTGCTGCGGCTGTTTTCGCCCAGCGGGCTGGAGCAGGTGCTGGCCGCCTGCCAGGCGCTGCCCGAAGCGCGCCGCTCGGCGCAGGTGCGGCACTTCATCAACGAGTTCCGGCGCTACCGTGCCTGCATCGCATCGCTGATCCGCTTCCTGCAAGGGACGGACGCAACGCTGGCGCACCGCATCGTCACCCGCTTCTGGCTGCCCGAAGGTGCACGCTTCGCGAGCCTGGAACACTACATCGACGACGGCAGCGGCGACCCATTGCACTGGGCCTTCGGCGCGCTGGGCCTGCAGGACCGCGCCCGCCACCTGGCCACGCTGTGCCTGAACGACCTGGCCGACGTGCTGCGCGACGCGGTGGACCCACGCTTCGAGTTCGTTCGCTACGCCGAGCAGCTCGCCACCAGCCAGCCGCATTTCGACCCGCTGGCCGAAGCGTTGGCCCAGCCGCCCAACCTGCTGGACGACACGCTTGCCGCGCTCACGCGCGAAGCGCTGACGCGCCACCAGCCGCAGCTGGTGCTGCTCTCGGTGCCCTTCCCCGGCGCGGTATATGCCGCGCTGCGCATTGCGCAGACCATCAAGCGCGAGTTCCCCGGCGTGGCCATTGCGCTGGGCGGCGGCTTCGTCAACACCGAGCTGCGCGAGCTGGGCGAGCCGCGGCTGTTCGACTTCGTCGACTTCGTGACGCTGGACGCCGGCGAGCGCCCGCTGTTGGCCTTGATCGAGCATGTCAAAGGCCAGCGCTCGCGCCAGCGCCTGGTGCGCACCTTCGTGCGCGATGCCGAGTCTGGCGAGGTCCGCTACGTCAACATGATGGAGGCCGACGTGGCCTTCGCCGAGGTCGGCACGCCGACCTGGGACGGGCTGCCGCTGGGCCAGTACCTGTCGCTGCTGGACATGCTCAACCCGATGAACCGGCTGTGGAGCGACGGCCGCTGGAACAAGCTCACCGTGGCCCACGGCTGCTACTGGAAGAAGTGCAGCTTCTGCGATGTGAGCCTGGACTACATCTCGCGCTACGAGGGCGCCTCGGCCGCGGTGCTGACGGACCGCATCCAGCAGATCGTCGCCGAGACGGGCCAGACCGGCTTCCACTTCGTCGACGAAGCCGCGCCGCCCAAGGCCTTGAAGACGCTGGCGCAGGAGTTGATCCAGCGCGAGCTGGGCATCTCCTGGTGGGGCAACATCCGCTTCGAGAAGACCTTCACGCCAGACCTCTGCCAGCTGTTGGCCGACAGCGGCTGCGTGGCGATCTCGGGCGGCCTGGAAGTGGCCTCGGACCGGCTGTTGCAGCTGATGAAAAAAGGCGTGTCGGTCGAGCAGGTCGCGCGCGTGACCAAGGGCTTTGCCGATGCCGGCATCCTGGTGCACGCCTACCTGATGTATGGCTTTCCGACGCAGACGCTGCAGGACACGGTGGACGCGCTGGAATACGTGCGCCAGCTGTTCGAGAACGGCTGCATCCACAGCGGCTTTTTCCACCGCTTCGCCTGCACCGTGCATTCACCCGTGGGCCAGCAGCCGGCGGACTACGGCATCACGCTGCTGCCGCTGCCGGACGGCAAGTTCGCGAGAAACGACGTGGGCTTCCTGGACCCCACCGGCACCGACCACGACGCCCTCGGCCGCGGCCTGAAGAAGGCCATCTACAACTACATGCACGGCAACATGCTGGAAGAAGACGTGCGCGCCTGGTTCGACGAGGTCAAGGGCAAGGTGCCGCGGCCCACCGTGGGCCGGCAGCGCATTGCCAAGGCACTCGCCGAGCGGGGCTGAGAGCGCCCCCAGACCTGCCGCTTCGCGTCAGGCCCCCCGAGGAGGATGAGAAAACCTGGGGCGACCCTTCGTTTTCTCATGAGGCCGACACGGGAAGCGAAATGCCCTGGATGATCATCAGGGCGCGTAGACCGGGAACTGCTTGCCGGTCTCGATCTCCACGCCGGTCTGCAGCGGCACGTTCGGCACCACCACCACCTGCTTGTTCACGTCCGTCAGCCGGAAGTCGTACGGGCCGGGGCCCATGCCGTCCTGCTTGACGAAATAGTTGTAATCGGTTCGCGCCACCGTGGTCCACGCGCCCCCTTGCGCGCTGAGGCGGTACTGCAGCTTGTTGATGCGGTAGCGATGGTGCCGCACCTGCACCGCCGTGTAGTACTGGCTGGAACCGTCGGCAATGAAAAGCTGCATGCTGGGCTGGTCGTACGGCACGTATTTCCAGCTGATGTTGATGATGCCCTGCGCCGGATCGGCGATCTGCTTGAAGGCTTCGGCAGAGAGGTCCAGATTGCCCGCGGGACATCCGGGGCACTGGTCGTCGATCCGCACCTTCACCGTCTGCCCGGTGTCGCTGTTCTTCACCAGCACGTAGCCGCCACAGGCCTTGGAGCCCTGGTAATCGGTCCCGTTGATGGCAGCGGTGTACACGTCGCCTGGCACCGGCAGCATGCAGTTGCCCCCGCCGCTGTAGCCGTAAAAGGTGGCCTGCCCGGTCTTCGCCGCGCAGGCGGGTGCGGTCGCCAGGCCCAGCAGGGCAAAGCCAGTCAGCAGACTGGCGCGAAACAGCGTCTTGGTGTTCATGTGATCCCTCCGGGCCATGGCCGGCACATGCGCGGCCCGGCGCGATGATCCGGGCGCAGACTCCGCGGCGTCAATCATCGCCACCCCAGCCTGCAGCCCGGCATTTCAGGCGCTGCCCCGTGCGCCGAAGCCGAGCGCTTACATTCATTCATTTCCTTACACCCTCCGTGTCGCAGAGCACACACTGCCCACCTGGATGCGCACCTCATGCACGACCTCCATTTCTACGAGACCGCCAAAGGCCACGGCCTGCCGCACGACCCGTTCAACGCCATCGTCGGCCCGCGGCCGATCGGCTGGATCTCCTCGATTTCCGCGGCCGGTGCGTTGAACCTGGCGCCCTACAGTTTCTTCAACGGCTTCAACTACACGCCGCCCATCGTCGGCTTTGCCAGCGTGGGCGAGAAGGACAGCCTGCGCAACATCCGCGCAACCGGCGAGTTCTGCTGGAACCTGGCGACCGAGCCGCTGGCCGAGGCGATGAATGCCTCGTCAGCCATGGTCGCGCCCGAGGTCGACGAGTTCGGCCTGGCGGGCTTGACGCCGCTGGCCTCGCGCCTGGTCAAGCCGCCGCGCGTGGCCGAAAGCCCGGTCAGCTTCGAGTGCAAGCTGACGCAAATCGTCCAGCTGCAGAGCGCCGCGGGCGAACTCGTGCCGACCTGGCTGATCCTGGGCGAGGTGGTGGGCGTGCACATCGCGCAGCGCCTGCTGGTGAACGGCGTGTACGACACAGCGGCCGGCCAGCCCATCCTGCGTGGCGGCGGCCCGGCAGACTATTTCCGCATAGCGCCGGAGCAGAAGTTCAAGCTGCGACGGCCGGGCTGACTGACCGATTGACGGCAGCGGGCGCTCAGCCGCGCTGCATCACCAGCTTGACCTTGCGGCCGGTCAGCCATTGCCAGGCCTTGCGGGCCACGCGACGCCAGGCCGGCGTCTGCAGGTCCCAGAGCGGGGCCCAGGCGTGAGTGTTGGAGACTTCGATGCCGGGCATCACGCCGTTCCATTCGCGCGGCTGGACCACGTGCCAGTCGCGGCCCAGGCGCACCGCGCCTTCGCGGTCCAGCAGCACCACCATCGAGCCCTTGATGGCCGGGGTGATCAGGCGGTTGAATCCTTCGCTGCGCATCATGCTGGCCACTTGCGCGTCGGTCAGGCCGTCGAACATGCAGGCCAGCATGCGGGCCAGCTCGGAGGTGTCGCTGCGGCGAGTGTCGGTGGGGGCCAGGTGTTCGATGCTGCCGTTGTGCATCAACATGAGGCCTTCGCGCACCTGGTAGGGGTGGGCCATCTCATGGTTGACGTGGCCGTAGGTGGCCTTGCGCAGGTGCAGGTAGACCTCGCAGTCCAGCGGCAGGCCCTGGTTCAGCGCCAGCAACTCGTTGAGCTGCATGCCCTTGGTGGTGGCGAGGTGGCCGCTGCCGTCGAGGTAGAAGAAGCCCCAGCCGTCGTGGTTGCCACGCCAGGCGTTTTCAAGGAAGTCGGCGGTAATCTGCCGGCCCCGGGGCTTTTTGATGATCAGGCACATGGCGGTTCAGGCGGAAGCTCGGTCCAATGCTGACATTGAAGCAGGGCAAGCGAGCGTGCACACACCGAAAAAGCTAGCAAGTTCGGGGCCGACAATTGCTTTTGGGCAACAGTCTGCTGGCCGACCCTCCGTGCCGCGAAAAACCTCCTCGGGGCACCGAGGCAAATCGCTTTCCACATTTCGAGCAGCCTTGGCACGGCTGCTCGCGGCAACCCCAGCCTGGCGAGGCCTAATCGGGCTGCCATGCGGTGGCCTTGAAATTGGCGTCCAATGACGCACTTTCCGGGCAAGCTGCCATCCCAGTGCAACGCGACAGCAGCCGACTGGATGACCGCCAAGTCGGCTTTGAACTAGAAAATCTGCCGAGGAGGCATCGGTGAGCTTTGAATCCCTGCAACTGAAACTGCAAGCGCTGAGCGCGGCCCGCCTGGCCGGCATGCGCCGCGGCATTGAAAAAGAGAGCCTGCGCACCCAGGCCGATGGCCAGCTCGCCGCCACGCCGCACCCTGCCGCTTTGGGCGCGGCGCTCACGCACCCGCACATCACGACCGACTTCAGCGAGTCGCAGGTCGAACTGGTGACCGGTGCCAACACCACCGTGGGCCAGACGCTGGACGAGCTCGCCACGCTGCACCAGCTGAGCTACCGCGCCATTGGCGACGAGCGCCTGTGGGTGGCCAGCATGCCCGGCCGGCTGCCGCCGGATGCGCAGATTCCCATCGGCCAGTACGGCCGCTCGAACGTCGGCCAGGCCAAGACCGTCTACCGCCACGGCCTGAGCCACCGCTACGGCCGCCGCATGCAGACGATCTCCGGCATCCACTACAACTGGTCGCTGCCAGGGCTGTCGAACGACGAATACTTCGGCCTGATCCGCAATTTCCGCCGCCATTCCTTCCTGCTGCTGTGGCTGTTCGGCGCCTCGCCCGCCACCAGCACCGACTTCGGCGCCGGCCTGCAGCATGGCCTGGATGCGATGGGCACCGACACGCTGTACCTGCCCTACGCCACCTCGCTGCGCATGGGCCGCCTGGGCTACCAGAGCGATGCCCAGGCCAGCCTGCGCGTCAGCTACAACCACCTGGCCGGCTACGGCGCCTCGCTGCAGGACGCGCTGACCCAGCCCTACCCGGCTTACGAAGCGCTGGGCGTCAAGAGCGCCGACGGCCGCTACCAGCAGCTCTCGACCTCGCTGCTGCAGATCGAAAACGAGTTCTACGGCACGATCCGCCCCAAGCGCACGATCCAGAGCGGCGAACGCCCGCTGCATGCGCTGCGCCAGCGCGGCGTGGAATACGTCGAAGTGCGCTGCATGGACCTGGACCCCTTCGAGCCGGCCGGCATTGGCGCGCAGACCTCGCATTTCCTCGACGCTTTCCTGCTGCACTGCCTGCTCAGCGACAGCCCGCAGGACACGCCCGAAGAAGTCGCTGCGCTGGCCCGCAACCAGCACCGCACGGCCGCACGTGGCCGCGAGCCCGGCCTGCTGCTCGAGCGCGGCGAACAGACGCTGACGCTGACCGACTGGGCCGCCGAGCTGCTCA
>NZ_VIDT01000859.1 GCF_006519715.1 Ideonella azotifigens | reverse complement strand
CCCAATCGGCCAGGGCCTGGCCAGGCAAGGCTTCGGCGGGCTGGGCCACCGCCCGCGCGAAGGCCTGGTTGGCCTGCAACAGCCGGCCATGCTCATCCACCACGGCCATGGGCTCTGCGGCGGCTTGCCAGCAGGCGGCAGCCACGGCGGCCGTGTCTGCATCATTGGGCGATCCGGATCTCATGCAGGTCTCCAGCGAACTCGCTACGGCACTTCGCTGCGCGATGGGCGCAACAGACCACCCGATTCTGCGTTGCGAGGGCCCGTCACACCACCTGCGAGGCAGCGCGACGGAGCCTGCACCGCCGGCAAGCGTGGAATACTTGCCGCATGTCCAGCAGCTCCGCCCCCTACGCCTCGCCGCTCGGCGCCTACGGCCTGCCCGAAACCCGTCGCGCGGACCTGCCCGGTGGCAAGCAAATCCGCCAGGATCTGCTCGCCGCCGAGGCCATGCCGCCGATTGCCGAGGCCATGCCGCCCGGCAAGCTGTTCTTCAGTCCAAAAGGCCGCATTTCGCGCCGCGGCTTCTGGGGCGGCATGCTGGGGTTGGCCGCGCTGGGCATCGTGTTGGGCGCGCTGCTGAACATTGCCGGCTTCCACGGTGAACGGGTCGAGGGCCTGGTCAACCTGCTGCTGGCCTGGCCCGCTTTCGCCGTCTCTGCCAAGCGCTGGCACGACCGCGACCGCAGCGCCTGGTGGGTGCTGGTGGCCCTGATCCCCGTGGTCGGCTTCCTGTGGCTGCTGGTGGTCAACGGCCTGCTGCCGGGCATGAAGGGCGACAACCGGTTCGGACCCCCGCCGCACGAGGGGCGACTGAGCACCGGCTGAGCCGGCGATCCGACACCTCCCTATCCTGTGGATGGCAGCGTCGCCGGGGTCTGGGCGATACTTCACGCGCTTTCGGCACGGGGCCGAACAGCCCATGCCACACCGTGGCGCATAAAGATCTTCAGGGAGAGTTTCAGATGCACGATGCTTCCGTGCGGCGCCAGCTCAGGCGCCTGGGCCTGGTATTGCTTTCTGCCAGCCTTGTGGCCTGCACGACGGTGCGGCCCGTTGCGTTGAACCAGGCTGACAAGCCGTCGATTTACGGCCGCATGGATGACCTGCATCTGGGCGACAAAGTCACCATCGCGACCACCGACGGCCGGACCCTGGAACTGAAACTCACCGAGGTGCAGCGCGGCGTGATCGAAGGCAAGGTCGAAGGACAGGACACGGCCATCAGACTGCGCGACGAGGACATCAAGGACATCCAGCGCGTGGAGGTCTCCGGTGGGAAGACCATGGGCATGGCAACCGGCGTCTTCGTTGCTGTTGTGGTCGTGCCGATGCTGCTCCTCATACGTGCGCTGACCATCAGCAGCAACTCGGCCAAGAACTCCAGCCACTGAGGCACCCCGGCCAAATCAGTACTTCTCGCTGGAGCCCGCCAGGCGCAAATACCAATGCGCCAGCCAGGCCACCAGCCCGCGGCCCAGCATCGCGCCGAGGCCGGTGCGCAGCGGGGCGACCAGGATGCGGCTGGACACGGCCATGGCCTGGTCCAGTTCCTCGCTCAGTGCGGCGGCAAAGCCGGTGTTGCGCACGACGATGTTGGCTTCCAGGTTCAGCAGCAGCGACAGCGGGTCCACATTGGAGCTGCCGACCGTGGCCCATTCATCGTCGGCCACGGCCGCCTTGGCATGCAGGAAGGCCGGGATGTATTCGTAGACTTCGACGCCTGCGGTCAGCAGTTCGTCGTACATGACCCTGGCCGCCAGGCCGGCCAGCCGGTAGTCCAGCTTGCCCTGCAGCAGCAGGCGCACCTGAACGCCCCGCCGCGCAGCCTTGATCAGCGCACGCCTGAAACTGCGGCCGGGATAGAAGTACGGCGTCACCAGCTGGACGCGGACATTCGCCATGCGGATCGCATCGATCATGCAGCGCTCGATGGTGCGGCGCTGGCGCAGGTTGTCGCGCACCACGAAGGCGGCGACCACCGGTGTGTCGTCGGCC
>NZ_VIDT01000858.1 GCF_006519715.1 Ideonella azotifigens | reverse complement strand
GCGCGGTTGCGGCGGCGAGGCGGCCAGCCTGTTGCTGGGGCCGGAATGGCTGGTGGTGAGCCTGCAGGGCCAGCCGCTGATCGACCGCAGCCGGGCCACGCTGCGTTTCACGCCCGAGGGCCGCTTCACCGGCCTGGCCTCATGCAACCACTTCACCGGCGCCTGGCGCCTGGGCAGCGAGAACCTGCTGCTGAACCCGCCTGCTGTGACGATGATGGCCTGCGCACCGACGGTGATGGCTCAGGAGGACAGGCTGCTGGCCCTGCTCAAGGCCGTCAACCGCTTCGACTTCTCGCCCAAGGGCGAGTTGCTGCTGCTGACGGCCGATGGTCGCCAGCTGGCAGCACGCCGGAACTGAAGGCGGCCGCTGCGCCTCAGGCGTGCGCTGCCTCTTCTTCCGCTGTGTAGGCTTCGACCACCAGGGCGCCGCTGTCCACATAGCGCTGGAAGTCCGGCAGCGGGATGGCCGCTGAGCCGCGTGCATCGCCGTCCTGCCAGCCCAGGGTGACGTCCAGCTTGGTTTCCTCGATCTCGCAATTGCCTTGCGGGATCTTCATGTCCATGCCGTCGCCTTCGCGGTAGCTCACATCACCCACCACTTTGCCGTGTAGCTTGCTCATGTCATTGCTCCTGCAGGGTTGGTCGAGTGCCTAGACTAGGGCTCGGCGGCGATGTCGGCAATCGGTGCAGGCCGACAACCCTGTAGGACGCGGGGTGCAGTGCAACAAAGGCTTACGCGGCCACCCGTGGTGCGGCGGCCGGCTGCACGAAATCGGCGTGGAATTCGCGCGGCCGGCGCTGGGCCGGGAAGCGGATGCGCACCACCTCGCCGGCCAGCGCAATGACTTCGCCGCTGCCATGGCGCTTGACCTCGACCCAGTCGCCAACCGCCAGCGGCTGGCGCTCGGCAGGGGCTGGCGCTTGGGCGGCGGTGTCCGCAGGAAAGGTCGCCGGTTCTTCGGGTTGGATGTCAGCCAGGGCCTGCAGCCGCAGGCAGCTGTCGCAATGGCCGCAGCGGCCATTTTCCGACTCCGGCAGCGGTTGGTCGAAGTGGGCCAGCAGCATCTGCCAGCGGCAGCCGCCTGACTGGGCGTAGTCCATCATCGTGTCCAGGCGCTGGCGGTCCTGGTTCTTTCGCTGGTCGTAGCTCTCCGCCACCTGTTCCACCACCTCGGCCACCGAATGGCTGGCGTCCACCGTCACCCTGCCGTCGCGGCCCAGGCGCACCAGGCGCAGGCCGCGCAGCGCATTGAGCACCTGGCGTGTCTTGGCCAGTGGTGCGTCCACCGCGTCGCGCAGCGCGCTGGTCAGCCAGCCGTCGGGCGGTCCCTGGGTCAGCGTCTGCCACAGTGCGCGCACGTCGTTTTTCGACGGGTAGCGGCCGACCAGGAAAAAGCGCTGCACCGCGCGGTCGGCGCGCAGGAACATCAGCGTGCAGGTGGCCGTTTCGCCGTCGCGGCCGGCGCGGCCGCTCTCCTGGTAATAGGCGTCCAGGGACGATGGCAGCTGGGCATGCACCACAAAGCGGATGTCGGACTTGTCGATGCCCATGCCGAAGGCCGGCGTGGCCACCATCACGCGCACCTGGCCCTGCATGAAGGCATCCTGGCTGCGGGTGCGCTCGGCTGCGCCCATCTGGCCGTGGTACAGCGCCACGTCCTCGTCGGCCTCGGCCAGCATCGCGTGCAGCTGCTTGGCGCTGCGCACGGTGCTGGCGTAGACGATGCCAGGGCCTTCGCTGTCATGCACCAGCGCCTGGATGCGGCGCAGCCGGGTGGCCTCCTCGTCGACCAGCTCGACCCGGTAGTCCAGGTTGGCCCGGTAGACACCGGTGCACAGCACGCCTGCCGCTGGGATCTGCAGCGCGCGGCAGATCTCGCGCTGCACCGGTGAAGCGGCAGTGGCCGTCAGCGCCAGCACCGGCACGCCCAGCGCCTGGCGCAGTGCGCCCAGCTCGGCAAAGGCCGGCCGGAAGTCGTGGCCCCACTGGGCAATGCAGTGC
>NZ_VIDT01000857.1 GCF_006519715.1 Ideonella azotifigens | reverse complement strand
CCCGAAGGCCCGGCGCTGCGGCTGGGGCCAACCGCCGCGCTGGATGCCCTGTGGGCGCTGTTCGAATCGCTGTGGGTCCAGGCCGCACCTGCCCTGGAGCCGCCGGCAGAAGGCCAGCAGGAGGCCGGCGACAAGTCGCTGCACGCGCTGGTCACGCTGCTGGCCTCGGGCGCCAACGACAAGACCATTGCCGGCGTGCTGGAGATTTCCGAGCGCACGCTGCTGCGCCGCATCCATGCGCTCAGCGACCAGCTGCAGGCGCGCTCCCGCTTCCAGTGCGGTTGGCTCGCCGCAGGCCGCTTTTCGCGCGACTTCTGATCGTCGCTGGTGCATGCCGCGCCGCCCCGCGCGGCCGGCGTGTCGGGATTGTGAAATGTCAGGAATCCGCCAGTCCGCTGCGCATCCATCTGCCCTCCAATGCCGTCACACCGCCGTTGCAGACCCCGACAGCTGCAGCCCGGATCACCCACAGATCGACGGAGTTGAGAGATGAAGATGATGGACTCATGGAAGCGCGCCACGCTGTGCGCAGCGCTGCTGGCCCTGGCCGGCACTGGCGTGGCGCAAGCCACCACCAAGGATGGCCTGGTCGACCAGCAGATGCTGGGCACCGCTGCGAACCAGCAATTCGGCTCGCTGCTGAACGTGCAAGGCGACTTCAACCACGACGGCATTCCGGACCTGGTGGTTGGCTCGCCGGCCGGCACTGACATGCGCGGCGCCGTGGACATCTTCTACGGCAAGGCCAAGGGCGTTGCGCAGCAGGCCGCCTTCCACTACGAGGGCCCGATGGCCTGGGCCCAGGTCGGCGCCTCGCCGGTGGTGGCCGACGTGAATGGCGACGGCTATCCGGACCTCATCGTCGGCGCGTCCAACTACTCCGGCGTCCAGCAATACAGCGGCGGCGTGCTGGTCTTCTTCGGCAAGGAACACGGCGTCTCGGCCGAACCCAAGCAGATCCTTGAAGGCCCGTCGACCAATTCGTTCTTCGGCTTTCGCATCCGCTCGCTGGGCGACTTCAACCACGACGGCTACGACGACATCGCCGTGGGCGCGATGGGCGCCAATGGTAGCCTGGGCCAGATCTACATCTTCAAGGGCGGCCCCAAGGGCCTGAAGAAGAAGCCGGTGAGCACGCTGGCCGGCGCCGCGCCGTGGATCTACTTCGGCCAGATGTTCGACGTGGGCGACGTCAACGGTGACGGCATTGCCGACATCATCGTCGGCGCCAGCAGCCCCACCGGCGGCATCCCCGGCATGACCTGGATCTACCACGGCACGCCCACCGGCTATGCCAACCGCGACGAGACCTTGTTCGCTCCGGTTGCGCTGGACGACACCGCCATGTTCGGCAGCAACGTCACCTTCCTCGGCGACGTGGACGGCGACGGCTTCGGCGACCTGGCCGTGGGCGCCCCACGCTACGCCGATGGCACCAGCTCGGGCATGGTCTCGGTGTTCTACGGCAGCGCCACCGGCCCGTCCGGCTCTGTCCGCACGCAGACGATCACCGCGGGCAGCGGCAAGCTGCTGTTCATGGGCGACAACATGCTGGGCCAGCGCGATTTCAACGGCGATGGCCATGCAGACCTGGTCGTCGGCACCTCGTCCTTCGCCCGGCCCAACGACGAGACCCAGCCCTTCCCCGGCGCGATCTGGGTCTACCGTGGCACGGCCACCGGCTTCGACACCGCGCACATCTACAAGCTCAACGGCGCCAAGAACACGCGCGACGAGTTCGGCATGAGCCTGGAAGTGGGCGACGTGAACGGCGACGGCGCGCCGGACCTGCTCACCGGCTCCGGCGTCTACAGCGACACGCTGAGCCAGCAAGGCGTTGTGCGCGTGATCTTCGGCTTGCCCAAGTGATGCAGGCTCCCGGCCTTGCGCAGGCGCGAGGCTGTTCGCCGCCGGCTGCGCGGCGTTTTCCTATCGCCCATCCAGGCCCAACAGGCCTGGGGCGGTGACGGTGGCGTGAAAGCGTCACCTCACCGGCTGCCGCGGC
>NZ_VIDT01000856.1 GCF_006519715.1 Ideonella azotifigens | reverse complement strand
AAACCTCTAGGCGAAAAAGCAGTCGCAACTTCTGCAGCGACAGGGCTCTTTTGCACGGCGTGTGCCAACTTATACCCAGCACCACATTGGTTCGGGCAAACCATGAGGCTTTGCAGCTGAAAGCCATCGCCCAAGCCCTGCTCGCGCCCGTCTGCTGTGCACCGGCGCACGGGCCGAGTGCAGGCCATGGGCGGTTTTCCATACGCGGGTTTTGGCCCCCGGGGCGGGTTTCCGCACTCGGCAGGATGCCCGGCTGAAGCACGGAATGGAAAGACGCAGAAAAGGCCCGCGAAAGCGCTTTGCCAACGGCCGAAACAGGCGCGGCTTTGGGCACACTACGCACCCTGATGTCAGAGCCGGCCCTTCTTTTGCCCCCTGCCCCGCGCTGGCCTCGCCGCTGGCAGCCGCTGCTCATCGGGCTGCTGGCTTTGCTGCCCATCGTCGGCGGCGCACTGGCCGGTTACCAGCTCAGCGAGCGCGCCGGCCTGTCGCAACAAGCGGCCGTGGCCAACGAGCGGCTGGAGCTGTACGCCGCCACGCTCGAAGCCGAGCTGGCGCGTTATGCCTTCCTGCCCAGCCTGATTGCCGCTGAAGATGATGTGCAGGCCCTGCTCGCGCAGCCCAGCGATGCCTCGCTGCAGGACCGTGCCAGCCGCGTGCTGGCGCGCATTGGCGTGCGGGCCGGCGCCAACCTGATCGTCGTCACCTCGCCGCAGCAGGAAGTGCTGGCCACCAGCAACCGCTACCAGAGCGCCAGCGGCAGCGAGGGCCGGCCGTCCACAGGACTGGCCAATGCCTTGAAGGAAGGCACGGCCGACTTCTTCGCCGCCAACGACTCCGACGGCAGCACCGACTACTACTTCGCACAACCGGTGCGCCGCGCCGGCCAGACGCTGGGCCAGGTGCTGGTGCGCGTGAACCTGGCGCCACTGGAAGCCACGTGGATCGACCTGGGCCTGCGTTCGCAGAGCGAGCGGCTGATGGTGGTCGATGAAAACGAGGTCGTGGTCATGTCCTTTGATGGCAACGCTGGCGCCGCTGCTGGCCGCCCATCCCGGGCTGGTGCTGGACCTGCGGCTGTCCGAAGTGAGGGCGGACGTGGTGGACCAGCAGATCGACATTGGCGTGCGCATTGGCCCGATGCGCGACAGCGGCTTCGTGGCCCGCGCCGTGGCGCAGGTGCATTTCCACGTGGTGGCCACGCCCACACTGGTGGCGCGCGTGGGCGCGCCGCAGACCATCGCCGAGTTGCTGGACCAGCGGCCCTGCACCGCGATGATCGACCTCAACAACGGCCGCCCGTGGAACTGGCTGTTCCGCGGCAGCCGCCAGCAGGCGCCCGCCGTTCCCGCCTTTGTGACCGACGACCCGGAGGCCGAACAGGCCGCCGTGCTGGCCGGCATCGGCTTTGGCCAGTTGCCGGACTTCCTGGCCCAGCCGGCGCTGCGCGAGGGCCGGCTGGTCAGCGTGCTGGATGCAGAAGCGCCGAAGCCCTGGCCGGTGCACGTCTACCGTGCACGCCAGAGCCCCGTGCCAGCCCGCGTGCGGCTGGTGTTCGAGGCCCTGGTGCAGGGCCTCGCGAAGTTGCCAAGCAGCAGCGCCTAGCCCTCCCAGCCGCCACCCAGCGCACGGATCAGCGCCACCGTGCTCTGGAACTGCGCGCCCTGGATCTGCACGGCCTGGCGCAGGTTGCGCAGTTCGTTGCGGCGGGCGTCGAGCAGGTCGAGCTGGCTGACCAGGCCATTGCGGTAGCGCACGTCCGACAGCTGTGTGGCGCGCGTCGCCGACTTGACGGCCAGCGCCAGCACGGTGGACTGGGCCTGCAGCAGTTCCAGCGAAGTCAGCTGGTCCTCGACCTCGCGCAGTGCGGTCAGCACCTGGCCGCGGTAGCTCTGCAACGCGATCTGCGCGTCGGCTGCGATGCGGTCTTCGTTCGCCTGGCGCCGGCCACCGTCGAAGATGGGCAGCGACAGCAGCGTGCCGACCGACCAGGCGCGGGCTGACCA
>NZ_VIDT01000855.1 GCF_006519715.1 Ideonella azotifigens | reverse complement strand
CGGCGAACGGCTTGGTTGTGCCGTTGCGCTTGTAGTCGTGCGTCACGATGGTCGCGCGGCTCTTCTTTGGCAAACCCGGCTGTCGAACGTGAGGGTGATCAGGGCTGCAGCTTGCCGGTGCCACTTTGCAAGATCTGGACCGGCAGCGTGCTGCGCGACTGCAGGGCCACCTGCAGCTTGGCGCTGCTGTTGCTCACGGTGTCGGCGGTGACCACGTCGGGCAGGCCGTCCTGGTTCAGGTCGACCGCGGCGAGTGCGTGTGGCTCGTCGGTGCCGGTCACGAAGTTGGCCTGGATGAAGCTGGGGTTGTCGCTGCTGGCGGTGCTGCGGTTCAGCAGCACGCCGATCGAGCCTGCGGTCGAGTTGCCGGTGCCCAGGTAGCTGACCAGCACGTCGGTGCGGCCGTCCAGGTCCATGTCGGCGGTGGTCAGGCCGTAGGGCACGCCGCCGATCTCGCGCACGTTGGCGGCGAAGACCGGCGTGGTGGCGCCGACCGGGGTGCGGTTGACCAGCAAGGCCCAGGTGCTGCCGGCGGTGCCGTTGTTGTTGACGGTGACGATGTCCAGCTTGCCGTCGCCGTCGATGTCCAGCGTGGCCATGTCGGAGGCGGGCTCGCCGGTTTCAAAGGTGAAGGCCGGCGCGAAGCTGATCTTCGAGGAACCGGCGGGCGTGGTGTTGAGCAGGATGGCGACGGTGGCATGCGAGGCGTCGTAGTGATTGCCCAGCGCGATGTCGGGTTTGCCGTCGCCGTTGAAGTCGCCGGTGACCACGGTCTGCGGAGACGAGAAGCGGCTGTTGGTGTCGGCCGAGAAGCCGATGGGGGCGTCCAGCGCCACGGTGGTCTCGCCGCGCTTGGTCAGGTTGCGGAAGACGATGGCGCGGTTGCTGTTGGCTTTTGAGCGGGAACCGAAGCCGGCGCCGACGATGTCGATCTTGCCGTCGCCATCGAAGTCGGCACAGGCCATCTGGTTCATGTAGCCCCAGGGCAGAGAGACCACGTCGGTGCGCACGAAGCTCAGCGCGCCGGGCTGCGAAGTGTTCATCTGTACCGTGAACTGGTTGGTCCCGGCAACGGCGGCCACCAGGTCCGGCAGGCCGTCGCCGTTGAGGTCGCAGGCCACGGGCTTGTTCGGTGCGGAGACCATGCCCAGCGCCACGGGGGCGGCCAGCACCGGCGCAGTGGTGGCGCCGGCGGTGGTGTTGTTGAGCATCACGTCCAGGGTGCCCGCGGTGTAATTGGCCAGCACCAGGTCGGGCTTGCCGTCGCCGTCCAGGTCGGCGCTGGCCATGCCGTAGATGTACTGGCCGATGGTGGCAGAGGGCTCGGTGGTGACCAGCGCCAGCGTGTCCAGGCTGCCTACGGCTTCGACGGCCTGGTCCAACTGCAGCGTGAACTTGCCCAGCTTGCGGTGCTTGGCGTCCTTGCCCAGCACCTGCACCGGCACAGTGACGCTGGTGGCGCCGGCAGGAATGGTGGCAATGCCGCTGGTGGGCCAGTAGTCCTTGCCGGCCTTGGCCGAGCCGTCCACCGTCTGGTAATGCACGCTGACGGTGTTCGTGGTGTCGCCCTGGCGCACGATCTTCATCGGCAGCACGGTGGGCTGGTCGCCCAGCGTGACCGCGCCGTTCTTGCCGTTCAGGGCGGCGGCGGACTGGGCATGGGCCGAGTCGCCCAGGGCGAGGACGGCCAGCGCGGCGGCCAGCAACTGGGCGGAGGGCAGAAGGCGGAAACAGGCAACAACGGCGGGCACGGGCAAACTCCTAGCGGACAAGCTTCTGGGATGCGGGGGATGCCCGGGCGGGTGGCTCGGGCCCCGCCAGGTGGCGGTAGTGCGGCAGTGGGGTGATCTGCAGCCCTGGGCACGAAGATAGGCGGGGGTGCCGGCCAAGTCCTGCCCAATTGATGACCAAACCATGACTGCGGGGGGTAGGCCCGCGCCGGGGCTCAGAGCAGCGTGAGCAGGCGGGGTGCGCGCGGCGGCGCGGGCGTGTCCTCAGCCGCCGCATAG
>NZ_VIDT01000854.1 GCF_006519715.1 Ideonella azotifigens | reverse complement strand
AAGTTCGACATCGACCTGTGCGACGACGCCGGCACGGTTTGCGCCAGGCTCAAAGGGTTCTGCCTGCGCGCAGCGGCAGCTCCTGCGGCTGACGAGCCTGTGCGCAGCGCCTTGCTGCAACTGGCGTGGGCGCCGCAAGCTGCTGTCGCCGTGGCGAATGCGGCCGGCTTTGCGCGCCATGTCGTGCTGCTGTGCGGCGTGGAGGCAGCGGACCTGGCATTCGACCTGGCACAGCGCCTGCCGGGCGCAGTCTGTCTTTCCCCCGCCCAGGGTGACGACCTCGCCCAGCGCTTCGAGGCCGCGGCCGCTGCATTGCTGGAACAGCTGCAGTCCTTGGGCGCACAGCCCGGGCAACACCTGATCCAGGTGCTCGTGCCGGCCCATGGAGAGGACCAGGCCATGGCCGGCCTGGGCGGCATGCTGCGCACGGCGCAACTGGAGAACCCGCGCATCGTCGGCCAGCTCATCCACGTGGAGGCGGGCCAGGACCTGGTGCAGGTGCTGGCCGAAAACAGCGGCAGCGCGCCGGCTCAGCAAGTGCGCTACCTGGGCGGCCTGCGCCAGACGGCCCGCTGGGCCGAGCTGCCGCATGGCAGTGACGCACCCGCACCGTGGAAGGCGCGCGGCGTTTACCTGATCACCGGTGGCGCAGGTGGTCTCGGCTTGATCTTCGCGCGTGACATCGCGCTGCGCGCAAGGAACGCCGTGCTGATCCTGACGGGCCGCTCGGCGCCGGACGAACGCATCCAGGCCGAGATCCGGTCGCTTGAAACACTCGGCGCCGTGGTTCGCTACCACGCTGTGGACGTCACCGATGCAGCCGCGCTGACAGCATTGGTGCAGGGCATCCCGGAGGAGTTCGAGAGCCTGGACGGCGTCATCCACGCCGCGGGCGTGCTGCGCGACAGCCTGCTCTTGCGGAAGACCCGGCAGCAACTGAGTGAGGTGCTGGCCGCCAAGGTGGCCGGCACGGTCCACCTCGATGAAGCCAGCCGCGATCTGGCGCTGGACTTCTTCATTTGCTTCTCGTCCACCTCGGGTGCGCTGGGCAATGTTGGGCAGGCCGACTATGCGGCCGCCAATGCCTTCATGGATGCGTTTGCGCAGCACCGCACCGAGCTGGCGGGCCAAGGCCTGCGGCAGGGGCGCACGCTGGCGGTGAACTGGCCGCTGTGGGAAGAGGGCGGCATGCAGGTGGATGCGGCCACGCGCGAAGACATGCGGGCGCGCACTGGCCTGGTTCCGCTGCGCACGACCAACGGTCTTGCGGCGCTGGGCCAGGCCTTGGCCAGTGGACTGCCCCAGGTGCTGGTCGCGGAAGGCCAGATCCGCCGGTTCGAGGACAGCCTGTCCGACCCCGCCAGGCCTGTGGTGTCGGTGGTCGCGCACGAGCCAGTGGCACTCAACGCCGCGCCCGACGCGCTGCAGGAAAAGGCCCAGCGCTACTTCGTGCAGCTGCTGTCCAGCACGCTGAAGCGGCCGGCGCATAGCATCGACGCCAAGGCGCAGATGGAGGCCTACGGCATCGATTCCATCCTGGTGATGGAGTTGACGCGCACCCTGGAGCAGGTGTTCGGCCCGCTGTCCAAGACGCTGCTGTTCGAGTACCAGACGATTGCGGCGCTGGCTGAGCATTTCCTGCAGAGCCACCGCGCCCGCCTGAGCGAGGTGCTGGGTGCAGGCGAGGCCCTGACCGCACCCGTCGCCGCGCGTCACGAAATGCCTGCGCCACCGGTTGCGAATGCGAGCCGCCGTCCGCGTTTCGGGTCGACTGTGCTCGGCCTTCAGGACAGTTTCCCGCCGTCAGCTGAGACCTTGCGCACCCTGTCCAACACGGTGGGCAAGGACATCGGCGAAATCGCGATCATCGGCCTGTCAGGCCGCTACCCCGAAGCTGGGGACGTGGGTGCGTTCTGGGCGAACCTGAGCGCCGGCAAAGACAGCATCAGCGAGATCCCTGCGGAGCGCTGGGACTGGCGAGCGTACTTCGACGAAGACCGCAGCCGGGCC
>NZ_VIDT01000853.1 GCF_006519715.1 Ideonella azotifigens | reverse complement strand
TCGCGGCCGGCTTCGTTCAGCGGCAGGGCCTGGTCCAGCAGGCGCGAGAGCCGGGCCAGGTCGGCAGCGGGCAAGGGCATGGCCGAAAGACGCTCAGCCGCTCAGGCCAGCGCGGCCTTCAGCATCAGCCTGGCCTTCTGCCAGTCGCGGCGCACGGTGCGGTCTGTGATGCCCAGCGCGTCGGCAATCGTCGCCTCGTCCAGCCCGCCGAAGCAGCGCATGTCGACGATGCGGGCCAGCCGCTCGTCCACCTGGGCCAGCTCTTCCAGCGCTTCGTGGATGCGCAGCACCTCGCTGTCGTCCACCGCCAGCGAGTCGCCGATCTCGGTGTTCAGCGTGACCTGGAACTGCCCGCCGCCGCGCCGCTCGGCATGCCGCTGGCGCACGAAGTCGATCACGACGAAACGCATGCTGCGCGAGGCATAGGCCAGGAACTGCCCTGGCGGCAGCTGCGCCAGTGCTGCATCTTCCTGCTGCTGCATGCGCAGGTAGGACTCGTGCACCAGCGCCGTGGTGTCCAGCAGCGTGATGTCCTCGCTGCGGCGCAGCCGGGCCCGGGCGAGGCGGCGCAGGTCCTGGTAGAGCTGTTGGAACAGGGCGTCTGCGGGCGGCGGCTCGGCGGCAATCATCAAAGGCTCTCCGAGGGCGAAGGGAGTGGGCGGGGCGAGTATGCCAGCGGGGCGGGGCGTGGGAATTGGTGTTTCTTGCCTCAATCCAGGGTCTGCCGGTACCTCGCCAAGGCAACGGTGCCTGCGACGACGAGGAAACCGAGCAGTGGCCACAGCTCCGGCAGCACCTGGCCCATGGTGTTGCCCTTGAGCAGGATGCCGCGCACGATGCGCAGGAAGTGCGTCAGCGGCAGCAGCTCGCCCAGGTGCTGGGCCCAGACCGGCATGCCGCGGAACGGGAACATGAAGCCCGACAGCAGCATCGACGGCAGGAAGAAAAAGAAGGTCGCCTGCAGCGCCTGCATCTGGTTCTTGGCCAGCGTGGAAAACGTGAAGCCCACGGCGAGGTTGGCCAGCATGAAGACGCCGATCATGACCATCAGCAGCGCCAGGCTGCCTTCCATTGGCACTTCGAACAGGAAGGCCCCGGCCGAGAGGATGACGCCCAGCTGGATGTAGCCCACCAGGATGTACGGCAGGATCTTGCCGGCCATCACCTCGAATGGGCGCACAGGCGTTGCCAGCAGGTTTTCCATCGTGCCGCGCTCGCGTTCGCGCGTCATCGCCAGCCCGGTCAGCATCACCATCGTCATCGTCAGGATGGTGCCGATCAGGCCCGGCACGATGTTGTAGCGCGACAGGCCTTCGGGGTTGTAGCGGCGGTGGATGCGCATCTCGAACGGTGCCGGCCCGGGCTGCAGGTGCGCCAGCGGGCCGCTGAGTTCGCGCTGCAGCGCGGTGCTGCCCAGCTGAGACAGCGCGGCCAGCGCATTGCCGGCGGCCGAGGGGTCGGTCGCGTCCACGCTGACCAGCAGCGCAGGCTGCTCGCCGCGCACCAGGCGGCGGCTGAAGTCCGGCGGGATGACGATCAGGAACTGCACCTCGCCGTCGGCCACCAGTGCGTCGCCGGCGGCTTCGCTGGCGGGCTGGGCAATGACCTTGAAATAGCCGGTGTTCTGCAGCGTGGCCAGCAGGCTGCGCGACATCGTGCCGTTGTCGTGGCTCACCACCGCGGTGGGCAGGCCCTTGGGGTCGGTGTTGATCGCGTAGCCGAACAGCACCAGCTGCAGGATGGGCACGCCGACCGCCATTGCGAAGGTCGGCCGGTCGCGCATCATCTGCTGGAATTCCTTCAGGAAGATGGCCCACATCCTGGCGACGCTGAACCTCTTGCTCTTCATGCCTTCTCCCTCGCGGCGCCGCTGCCGAAGTTGTCCGGGCTCTGCGAGATCAGGCTGATGAACACGTCTTCGAGCGACGCCTCGGCCGGCGCCCAGCGCAGGCCCGGCTGGTGCTCGAACGGCGCAATGGCACGCTTCAGCGCCGCTTGGTCCTGGCTGGCCACG
>NZ_VIDT01000852.1 GCF_006519715.1 Ideonella azotifigens | reverse complement strand
TGGCGCCCGCATCCGCAGCGAGTTCATCCAGGGCGTGGGCAAGGTCAAGGGCAAGTTCGTGATCCTGCTGGACGTGAACCATGTGCTGTCGATCGACGAAATCGGCCAGGCTGGCGGACCGGTCGCCGCCGAGGCGGCCTCGCTGGCGCACTGAGCGCCGGCCACCTTCTCTTTCAGTTTTTCCAAAGGTTCCCCATGAACTGGTTCCTCCGTCTCAAGCTGGCGCACAAGCTGCTGCTGACCTTCCTCGTCTGCTCGGTCCTGACAGGCATCGTCGGTGGCTTTGGCCTGCTGCGCATCACGGAGCTGGGCAAGTCGCTGGACAACACCTACACCGGCACCGTCGTGCCGGCGCAGTACGTGGCGGAAGCGGCTGCGCGCCTGACTGCGCACTCGCGCGCCATGGTGCGGCTGCCTGCGCTGAAGGAACCGGCCGATGTGAAGGACGCCGTCAAGCGCGCCGAAGCCCACATGGACAAGTTCCGCAAGGTGCTGGACACCTACCGCGCGACCGATCTGCAGCCCAAGGAAAGGGAACTGCTGACCAAGCTGGACGGCCTGATCCCGAACTACCTGGCGCAGAACAACAAGGTGGCGGACCTGGCCTCGGCCGGCAACTTCGCTGCCGCTGCCGAGCTGAGCAACGGCGATGCCCGCAAGGCCATCAATGCCGCCGAAGAAGTCGTCAGCCAGCTGATCGACGAACTCGCGTCGCAGGCCAAGGCTGCCAACGAAAACGGCCAGGTCACCGTCGAGCATGCCCGCATGGTCTTGATGGGCGTGGTCGCCGCGTCGGTGGTGCTGGCGGTGTTGCTGGGCCTGATGGTGACCCGCGTCATCTCGCGTGACCTGGGTGGCGAGCCGGCCCAAGCCGCCGAGCTGCTGCGCCGCGTGGCCGATGGCGACCTGAGCGCCGAGATCCACCTTCGCGAGAACGACACCCGCAGCATGCTGTTTGCCGTCAAGCAGATGATGACCCGCCTGGCCCAGGTGGTGGACGGCCAGCGTCAAGTGGTAGCCGCGGCCAACGCCGGCAACTTCGATGCACGCATCGACCTGAACGGCCTGCAAGGCTTCCAGCGCGACATGGGCGAAGGCCTGAACCAGTTGATGGCCACCACCGGCGCCAGCGTGCACGACGTCGTGCGGGTCATGGAGGCGCTGTCCGAAGGCGACCTGACGCAAGGCATCGAGCGCGACTACCAGGGCGCCTTCGGCCAGATGAAGGCCTATGTCAACCGCACGATGGAAAAGCTCGCCGAGGTGGTGACCGAAGTCAACAGCGGCGCAGAGTCGCTGGCCGGTGCTTCGGAGGAAGTCAGCGCCACCGCGCAGGCCTTGTCGCAGGCGGCCAGCGAGCAGGCTGCAGGCGTCGAAGAGACCAGCGCCTCGATGGAGCAGATGACGGCTTCCATCTCGCAGAACACCGAAAACGCCAAGGTCACCGACGGCATGGCCACCAAGGCTGCTGCCGAAGCCGCCGAAGGTGGCGAGGCGGTCAGGGCCACGGTGGTGGCCATGAAGCAGATCGCGCAGAAGATCGTGATCATCGACGACATCGCCTACCAGACCAACCTGCTGGCGCTGAACGCCGCCATCGAGGCCGCACGTGCCGGCGAACACGGCAAGGGCTTTGCGGTCGTGGCCGCCGAGGTGCGCAAGCTGGCCGAGCGCAGCCAGGTGGCGGCGCAGGAGATTGGCACCGTGGCCTCGTCCAGCGTGGAGCTGGCCGAGCGGGCCGGCCAGTTGCTGAGCCAGATCGTGCCGAACATCCGCAAGACCTCGGACCTGGTGCAGGAAATCACCGCTGCTTCGGAGGAGCAGTCCTCCGGCGTAGGCCAGATCAACGGCGCCGTGACCCAGCTCAGCCAGACCACGCAGCAGAACGCTTCCAGCTCCGAAGAGCTGGCCGCCACGGCAGAAGAAATGAGCAGCCAGGCCGAGCAGCTGCAGCAGGCCATGTCCTTCTTCAAGCTGGCCGGCAACGAAGTGCGCAAGCCGGTGCCTGCCCCCAT
>NZ_VIDT01000851.1 GCF_006519715.1 Ideonella azotifigens | reverse complement strand
GACTCGTAGGCGTAGCTGCTGGGCGTGTCGCTGATGCTCAGTTCGGCCAGCGGACCGCCTTCCACGCCAGCCTGCACCGGCCGCGTGCTGCGGCTGCGGTGGTCCCAGCTGCTCAGGTCGACCCGGGCGCTGGCCACGCGCTGCACGCTGCGCCAGCGGGTCAGGCTGTCTTCGCCGAAGCTGTGGTCGCTGTGCGTGAAGCGCACCACCGGCTGGCGGTTCTCGGCAAAGGCGCCGTTGTGGTCGGCGATCACCAACGTGTGGCTGCCCAGTGTGTCGTCGTCGGCCGCACCGGTGTGTTCCCACCAGCAGAACAGGCCTTCCTCGAGCATCAGCCGCTGCACGAAGTCCAGGTCGCTCTCCTGGTACTGGGTGCACAGGCTGCGGCGCGGGTAGACCGAGGCGTCGGCGAGATCCCAGCGCCACAGCGGGGCGAGCTGGCCTTGACCCTGGTAGTCGGCAAAGACCGCATCGATGATCTGCGGCACCGACAGGTCCTGGAACACGAACGAATCCACCCGGTGGGCCAGCACGGCCAGCCAGGGCTCGATGACCAGCCGGTAGCGCGCCAGGCCGCCGTCCGAGCCGGTGAGGGCTGCGGCCACGATGTGGCCGTGCCAGGGGCGCAGTTCATCACGGCTGTCCTGGCACAGCAGCTCGACCAGCGCCGGCTGGCCGATCAATGTCTTGAGTTCCAGGTGCGCGTCTGCGCTGAAGGCATGCACCACGAGGCGCATGCCGGCGCGCGCCGGTCCCAGTTGCGCGTTGCCCGGCAGTGCGGGGCCGATGAAGGGGCCGATGCATTCCCAGCTGTGCAGGTCTTCGGCAAACAGCACATCTGCGCCCAGCGGCGTGTGCAGCCGCAGCAGGCGCTCGGCCTGGGTGTGGCCGCCCAGCAGGGACGTGACGGCGGCCGGCGCCGATGACCCGACGGCGGCCAGCATCGAGGTGGCCATCGAGGTGAGCGTCATTGCACGGTGTACTTGAAGTCGCCGCTCTTGCCGGCACTGACCTTGATGCGCTGCACCGCCTGGCCCTCGGCCATGCGCGCCAGCACCTGGCCCGCGATCTCGGGCAGCAGCGTGCCGTTGAGGATGTGGTCCACGTTGCGCGCGCCGGTGTCGACCTCGGTGCAGCGCGCCAGCACGGCGTCGACCAGCTTGTCGTCGTAGGCGAACTCGGCCTGGTGGTTGCTGCCCACGCGCCTGGCAATGCGGTCCAGCTTCAGGCGGATGATGCTGTCGAGCGCCTCGTCGCCAATCGCGTAGTACGGGATCACCTTCATGCGCCCGAGGAAGGCCGGCTTGAAGCTCTTGTAGAGCACAGGGCGCAGCGCCTCGGCCAGGGCCTCGGCTTCGGGATACTCGCTGGCCGGCTTGTTGACGCAGGCCTGCATGATCTGCGAGGAGCCGATGTTGCTGGTCAGGATGATGGTGGTGTTGCGGAAGTCGATCTCGCGGCCTTCGGCATCGTCCATCACGCCCTTGTCGAAGACCTGGAAGAACATCTCCAGCACGTCCGGGTGGGCCTTCTCCACTTCGTCCAGCAGCACCACGCTGTAGGGCTGGCGGCGCACGGCTTCGGTCAGCACGCCGCCTTCGCCATAGCCCACGTAACCCGGTGGCGAGCCCTTCAGGCCGGAGACCGAATGCGCCTCCTGGTACTCGCTCATGTTGATCGTCACCAGCTTCTTCTCGCCACCGTACAGCAGGTCTGCCAGCGCCAGCGCCGTCTCGGTCTTGCCCACGCCGCTGGGGCCGATGAACATGAACACGCCCTTGGGTTTGTTCGGATCTTCGAGGTTGGCGCGGCTGGTGCGCACGCGCTGCGCAATGGCGGCCAGCGCGTGTGGCTGGCCGATGATGCGTTGCCCCATCAGTGGCTGCAGGTTCAGCACGGTCTTCAGGTCGTCCTTGACCATCTTGCCCAGCGGGATGCCGGTCCAGGCCGCGACGATGGCGGACACGGCGTGCGCGTCCACCTCGATCGGCACCAGCGGCTGCTCGCCCTGCAGCGTGGCCA
>NZ_VIDT01000850.1 GCF_006519715.1 Ideonella azotifigens | reverse complement strand
CCGGGCCAGCAGGTGCGCTTCACGCTGGCGGTGGACCGCGCCACGGCCGGTTTTGTCTCGGTCAGCGGCCAGGCCGCGGTCGACGGGCAGCGGGTGGCCGAGTTGTCGTTTGTGCTGGGGCTGGCCGGTCCGGCCGAGCTGGGTTTGTCATGACCTTGGCGCTTCAGATTGCCGGCTTGCGCAAGGTCTACGACAGCGGCTTTGTCGCGCTGCAGGACCTCAGCCTCAGCGTGCCGCGTGGCGAGGTGTTTGCGCTGCTCGGGCCCAATGGCGCCGGCAAGAGCACGCTGATCAACATCGCCTGCGGCATCGTGCGCGCCAGTGGCGGCACGGTGCAGGTCGAGGGATTCGACACGGTGCGCGAAGCCCGCCAGGCGCGGGCCCGCATCGGCCTGGTGCCTCAGGAACTGCCCAGCGATGCCTTCACCACGGTGCAGGCCGGCGTGGCCTACAGCCGCGGGCTGTTCGGCCATGCGCCGAACCCGGCCCGCATCGAGGCGGTGCTGCGCAGCCTGTCGCTGTGGGACCAGCGGCGCAGCCCGATGAAGGCGCTCTCGGGCGGCATGAAGCGCCGGGTGCTGATCGCCAAGGCCCTGTCCCACGAACCCTCGCTGCTGTTCCTGGACGAGCCCACCGCCGGCGTGGACGTGTCCTTGCGGCGCGACATGTGGGCCACCATCCGCCAGCTGCGCGAACAGGGCGTGACCATCATCCTGACCACCCACTACCTCGAAGAAGCCCAGGCGCTGGCCGACCGCATTGGCGTGCTGCGGCGCGGCGAACTGGTGCTGGTCAGGCCGACGGCCGAGGTGATGCGCGAGCTCGGCGGCAAACGCCTGACGCTGCAGTTGCAGCAGCCGCTGGTCGAACTGCCCGAGGGCCTGGCCGACCTGGCGCTTCAGCGCTCGGCCGATGCGATGCAGCTGAGCTGCGACTGCACGCCGCGCGAAGGCTGGCCCGGCATCGGCCCGCTGCTGCAGCGCCTGGCCGCGTACGGCATTGCGGTACAGGACCTGCAGACGGCGCAGCGCTCGCTGGAAGACATCGTGATCGACCTGGTCGAGGAGACCGGGGCATGAATCGCCATGCCGTGAGGGCCATGTACTTTCATGAACTGCGGCGCATGCGGCGCACGCTGACGCAGAGCCTGATCGCGCCGGTGGTCACCACCACGCTGTACTTCATCGTCTTTGGCGCCATCGTCGGCGCGCGGGTGCCGACGGTGGCCGGCGTGAGCTACGGCGCCTTCATCGTGCCGGGGCTGCTGATGATGGCGCTGATGTCGCAAAGCCTGTCGCATGGCTCGTTCAGCATCTTCTTCCCGCGCTTCACCGGCACGGTCTACGAGCTGCTGTCGGCGCCGGTGTCGCCCTACGAGATCCTGCTGGGTTTTGTCGGTGCGGCGGCGACCAAGGCGGTGCTGGTGGGCGGCGTGATCCTGCTGACCGCGCGCTGCTTCGTGCCGCTGCAGATCCTGCACCCCGTGTGGATGCTGGTCTTCAGCCTGCTGGCGGTGCTGGCCTTCGGGCTGGTGGGCTTCCTGATCGGGCTGTGGGCCGACAGCTTCGAGAAGCTGCAGATGGCGCCGCAGCTGGTGCTGACGCCGCTGACCTTCCTGGGCGGCAGCTTCTACGCGCTGGAGATGCTGCCGCCGGCCTGGCAGCAGCTCGCGCTGTTCAACCCGCTGGTCTACCTGATCAGCGGCCTGCGCTGGAGCTTTTACGGCCAGGGCGATGTGCACCTGTGGACCAGCCTGGCGGTGGCACTGGGCTGCGTGGCCGCGGCCACGGCCACGGTCGCCTGGACCTTCCACACCGGCTACAAGCTCAAGGCCTGAGCCTCCCCAACCCATGCCAGCCTTGTCCGCCCTGCGATACACCCAGCCCTTCACCGTCGCGGTGGCACCGTGGGGGCCGGCGCGGCTGCTGACGGTCGAAGTCTCGGCCGGCCCGGAAGACGAAGCACCCGCGCTGCGCGTGCGCTGCCTGGCCGACGGTGGGTCGCACGAGCTGATGGCCTTGCCG
>NZ_VIDT01000085.1 GCF_006519715.1 Ideonella azotifigens | reverse complement strand
AGGCGTCGGTGAGGTCGTAGCTCAGGCCCACGCGCAGGATGCGCAGGCGGTCGCGCGTGAACGCGGTGCCGGCGATGTCGGTGTCCACGTTGCGGGCCTCGAACTGGCCCACCAGGCGCAGGTTCTCCAGCCGCGAGCGGATCAGCGGCTGCGTCACCGTCGCCTGGCCGGAGACCACCTTGCTGCGCACATCCAGTGGGTCCAGCTCCAGCCCGGGGTGCGAGCGCGCCAGCGAGGCGCTGAGGCCGAAGGTGGTGCCGTCATCGCTGAGCAGCGTGTCCCAGCCGCCGGAGACCGCACTGCTGCGGTCGAAATGCAGCGAGCTGTGGGCGCTCAGGGTCAGCCGGTCGGCGCCGCTGCCCAGCGCGTTGAACGCCAGGGCTGCGCCCACTTCGCCGCGGCCCAGGTAAGGCGAGGCGCGGTTGTCGATCGAGGCCGAGCCGTCGAAGGCCTGGCGGGTGGTGCTGACGACCAGCGTCGAGCCGCCCAGCGCGGTGGCCGAAGGCTCCAGCGTGGCGCGCACGGTCAGGCCGGGCAGGTCATTGGCCAGCAGCAGCCGGCGCTCGATCTCGGCCACGCTGATGGGCTTCACGTCCTTCAGCGGCGCCAGCAGGCGCTGCACCGCGGCGGCGGCCGGGTCTACGGCCTCGTCGACCACGATGGTGCTCACGTAGCCCTCGACCACCTGGATGCGGAACACGCCGTCTTCAATCGTCTGCTGCGGCACGATGACGCGGGTGGTGACGTAACCGGCCGAGCGGTAACGCAGCTCCAGCGCCGCTGCGACCTCGAAGGCGCGGGCCACGCTGATGGTCTGGCCCAGCAACTCGGCGTACAGCGCCCGCAGGCTCTCGGCCGGGTAGGCGCTGACGCCGGTGATGTCCACCCGCTGCAGCGTGAAGCGCAGTTGCTCGGCCCCCTCCGGTGCACGGGTGGCCGGGGCCTGCGGCACTGCGACGGCGCCACCCGGGGCCTGCGGCACCAGCTGCGGTGGTCGCAATGGCTCTCGGCCGGGCTCGGCGCCTGGCGGCAACTGGGCCGGCACGGCGACCTGCGACCAGGCTGGCGTCAACGGCAGTGCCAGGGCCATGGCCAGCGCCAGCCGGCGCCATTGGAAAACTGCAGTTGCAGGGTGGCGGACGGGGCGGCGGCGAAGGCTCATTCGGTGCGTTGCGGTTGGGTACTGCGGGACCGTGGACGGGAAAGGGACGGAAGATCGAGGTCGGTAGGCAGTGTTCGTGGAAACAGGGCGGTGGTATCCCTTGAGCTGCGCCCGTGTTACCACCCTTTCCTTGATTGACAGGGGTGTTCCGGCCACATCGCGCCGCTTCGGATGCGACCAGCGAGGCCGCGGCAGACATTTGCCACACCCTTGACCGCCCGTTGCAACTGGGCCCTTTCCCCTCGATGGCGGACAATCCTAGGTCGTTTGACTTCAGTGACCCGGGCGTCGCCTGTTTCGCGGCCCACCCGGCTTTGCCATGACCTACAGCGTCAAGGAAATCTTCTATACCTTGCAGGGTGAAGGGGCCAATGCGGGCCGCGCCGCGGTGTTCTGCCGCTTCGCCGGCTGCAACCTCTGGACCGGCCGCGAGGAAGACCGCGCCGGTGCCGTCTGCCAGTTCTGCGACACCGACTTCGTCGGCACCGATGGCACGCTGGGCGGCAAGTACCGCACGGCCGAGGAACTGGCTAGGCTCGTCGCCGCCCAGTGGCCGGCGAACACCCGCGGTCAGCGCCTGGTCGTGCTCACCGGCGGCGAGCCGCTGCTGCAGGTGGACGCGCCGCTGATCGAAGCGCTGCATGCGCAGGGCTTCGAGATCGCCGTCGAGACCAACGGCACGATTGCCGCGCCGCCGGGTCTGGACTGGGTCTGCGTCAGCCCGAAGGCCGGCAGCACGCTGGTCCAGAAACAGGGACAGGAATTGAAGGTTGTCATTCCCCAGGCCGGGCTGGACCTGGATGCATTGGCCGAGCTGCCGTTTGCGCACCACTTCGTGCAGGCCATGGACGGCCCGCTGGCGCGGCGCAATGCCGAGATCGCCACGGCGCACTGCATGGCCGACCCGCGCTGGCGCCTGTCGGTGCAGACGCACAAGGTGCTGGGCATCCGATGAAATACGAACTCAGCCAGCGCTTCTATTTCGAAGCCGCCCACACGCTGCGCCGCACCGTGGATGTAGAGCCCAGCCTGCGCATCCACGGCCACACCTACATCGCCGAAGTCACGCTGGCCGGCCAGCCCGCGGCCGATTCCGGCATGGTGGTCGACCTCGGCCACCTGCGCCGCGCCATCGAAACCCTGCGCCTCGAACTCGACCACCGCCTGCTCGACGAAGTCCACGGCCTGGGCCCCGCCACGCTGGAAAACCTCTGCGCCTACATCTGGCGCGCGATGGAGCTGCTCTACAGCAGCAAGCTGGCCCGGGTCGAAGTCCGCCGCGAAGCCAGCGGCGACGCTTGCCGGCTGGTCCGCTGAAGCGACTGTGTCACCGCGTCTTCAGGGGTGGTCAAGGCGAGCCGGCCATGGCCCGCTGCCGCCCTGCGTTCCGCCACTCAAAGGCGATACAGGCGAGCCGCGTTGTCTGCAGAAATCTGATCTGCGATCGGCGCTGGCGTCCAGTCGCGGAACAACTGCAGCAGCGCAGAGGTCCGCGGGCGGCTGCCCGCAGGCTTGGTGTGCGGCCAGTCCGAACCCCACACGAGCCGGTCGGGCGCGGCCGCCACCAGGGCATCGTGCACCGCCCTGGCATCGTCATGGCTGGGCCCTGCGTCCGACACGTTGGCGATGCCCGACAGCTTCACCCACACCGGCCCTTCACGCATCAGCTGCGCCAGCGCCCGGATGCCCTCGTGGCTGGCGCCCAGCCGCGCTGGCGTGCGTCCCATGTGATCGATGACGACCGGGACGGTCGAGCGTCGAAGACGCGCAGCGAGCGCCGGCAGCAGCCGGCTGTCGGTGAACAGCTGCAGGTGCATGCCGCGTTCTGCCAGGCGTTCTTCGAGCGCGTCGAAAGCCTGCAGGCGAACGAAGCCACCCATGGCCCGGGGATCACCGGGCTCGAAGTGCGCCATGCGGACGCCGCGGACGCCTGCGGCGACCAGCCGGTCCAGCTCTGCATCCGACACGTCGGCCGCCACCGCCGCCACGCCGACCAGGGCACCCTGGCCTTCTTCCAGCGCGGCCAGCAGCACCCGGTTGTCCGTGCCGTAAAAGCTCGGCTGAACCACGACACCGCGCGTGACGCCCAGCGGCGATAGCGTGGCGCGCCAGTCGCCGAGCGAGGCCGGCGCCGGCGTGTAGCTGCGCCCGGGCAGCATTGGCGACTGCTCTACCGGCGCGATGACGTGGAAGTGGCAGTCGACGATGTCCACTCTAGCCGCCTCACTCGAGCGTGATCTTCGCGTCACTGACGATCTTCGCGGTACGCGCGATCTCGGCGCGGATGAACTCGGCGTACTCGGCCGATGTCCCGGGACGGACGTCTGCGCCCAGGCGTGCGAACTGCTCCTTGACGTTCGACTGGGACAGCACCTTGTCCAGCGCCGTGTTCAGGTGCCTGGCCAGTTCGGGCGCGGCCTTGCCGGGCAGCACCAGGCCGAGCGTGGTGGATGCATCGAACTTCGGTACACCGGCTTCGGCCAATGTCGGCACGTCGGGCAGCAGCGCCGAGCGCTTGGCGGTCGTGACGGCCAGCGGCCGCAGCCGGCCGCCCTGGACCAGCGGCAGCACCGACGACAGCTGGTCGAAGTGGATGTCGACGTGGCCGCCCGCCAGGTCGGTGTTGGCTGGGGCACTGCCCTTGTAGGGCACGTGGATGAACCGGGTGCCGGTCGCGTCCTGGAACAGCTCGCCGACGATGTGGTTGCCGCTGCCGCTGCCGGCCGAGGCCATCGTCATCTCGCCCTTGCGGCTGCGTGCCAGCGCGAGCAGTTCCTGTACCGACCTGACTGGCGAGGAAGGGCCGACGACCAGCACCATCGGCACGCTGGCGATCAGGCCGACCGGCGTGAAGTCCTTGATCGAGTCGTAGGGCAGCTTCGGGTAGAGCGAAGGCGCGGCCAGGTGGTTCACCGGCGAGGCGATGCCGAGCGTGTAGCCGTCCGGCGTCGCCTTCGCGACGTAGTCCAGACCGAGCGTCCCGCTCGCGCCCGGCTTGTTCTCGACGATCACCGGCTGACCCAGTTCCTTGGCCAGCTCAGGCGCGATGACGCGGGCGCTCAGGTCCACGTTGCCGCCGGGCGGGAAGGGCACGACGAGCTTGATCGGCCGGTTCGGGTAGACACCCTGGGCGTGCAGGGCGAGCGGCAGGGCCGCGAGCGTGAGCGCGAGGACGGCGCCCCGGCGGGTGGTGTTCAGCATGGACGGGTCACTCTGCCTTGAGGTTGAGGTCGTGCGCGATGCGCGTGTTGCTGTCGATCTCGCGGGCGATCTGCGCCGCGAAGGCATCGCCGCAGACGTTGGCGGGCTCCAATCCTGCGCCGGCGAGACGCTCGCGCAAGGCGGCCGAGCGTGAAAACTCGGTGGCTTCCCGGGTCAACACCTGGATGGCACCCGCCGGCGTGCCGGCGGGTGCCAGCAGCCCGTACCAGGTGTCGATCGAATAGCCCTTGACACCGGCTTCCTCGAACGTGGGCACATCAGGCAGCAGGGCCGACCGCTGGCGCGCTGCGACGGCCAGTGCCTTCAGCTTGCCCGATTTGAGGTGCGGCAGCACGGAGCCGACGGTGGCGAACGACAGGTCCACCTGCCCGCCGAGCAGGTCGGTGACGGCAGGTGCGGCGCCCTTGTAGGGCACGTGCACCATGTGCACGCCCGCGAGCCTTTGGAACTGCTCGGTCGCGAGGTGCGGCGAACTGCCCTGGCCCGGCGTCGCATAGGTGAGCGAGTCGGGCTTGGCCTTCGCGCGGCCGATGAACTCGGCCAGGTTCTTGACGGGCAACGATGGCCCGACGACGAGCACGGTCGCGCTGCTGGCCAAGGTGCACACGGGGATGAAGGACTTGGCCGCGTCGAACTTGATGCGGCCTGCATAGAGCGCCGGGATCATCGTGTGGTTGGTCGCGGCCGCCAGCAAGGTCAGCCCGTCGGGCTTGGACAGCGAAACAGCCTCCGCCGCGAGCACGGCATTGGCGCCGGGCTTGTTCTCGATGATGATCGGTTGGCCGAGCGGCTTGGCCGCGTGGTCGCCGAAGGCCCGGGCGACGATGTCGGAAGGCCCGCCGGCGGCAAAGCCCACGACGAGGTGAACCGGCTGGGCCGGATAGGGAACGGTCTGCGCGCTGGCGGCCGTCGCCAGCAGCGTGCATGTGGACAGCCAGATGCGGTGCATCGCTTGTTCTCCTCGGTGACTCAGGTCCGCGCGCGGTGGATCGGCAGACCGGGCTGGTCCAGCACCGCGCGCAGCACCGTGCCGGTGACGGACTCGGTGCAGTAGAGGGTCTTGCGCTGCGGGCCGCCGAATGCGAGGTTGGTGAGCGACATGCCCGCGCAACTGCGCAGCACGACCTCGGGCTCGGCGCGGTGGTTCAGCACCCAGGCATGGCCCAGGCCCGGGTTGGCAACGATCACCCGGCCTGTCTCGTCGACGGCCAGCCCGTCGGGGCCGCTGGGGCCGTACGAAGTGAAGAACGCGCTGACCTTGGAGACGCTGCCGTCTTCCAGCAGCGGCACGCGCCAGACCTGGTTGCCGCGGGTCACGGCCAGGTACAGCACGCGCTCGTCGGGCGACAGCGCCACGCCGTTCGGGCTGGGCACGTTGGCCAGCAGCAAGTCCAGCTGACCGTCCGGCCGCAGGCGGTACAAACGGCCGCTGGGATCATGCAGGCCGGTCTGGCCCTGGTCGGTGAAATACAGGTTGCCGCGGCTGTCGAACACCAGGTCGTTGACACCCTTGAAGCGCTCGCTGTTGCGGCGATCGAGGAAGGGGCGCACGGCGCCGCTGCCCACGTCCACCGCCATCAGGCCATTGCGGTAGTCGGTGACCAGCAACTCGCGCTCGTTCAGGAACTTCGCGCCGTTCGGCTCGCCATCCCATTCGGCCACCTGCTCCCACTCGCCCTGTGCGTCGATGCGGAAGATGCGCCCGAACGGGATGTCGGTCACGTAGAGCTTGCCGGCGCCATCGAAGACCGGTCCTTCCAGGAAGGAGTCGGTCGGCTGCCCGCCACGGTTCGCGTCGGCCCAGTTCGAGCGCGCGCCGGTGCGGCGAAAGCGCGCGGGCAGGCGCGTGAACACCTCGGTGTCACGCACCTGCGGGGCCTGCAGCAGCGCGATCATTCCTTCTTGATCCCGGCGGCCTTGACCGTGTCCGCCCAGCGCGTGCGTTCGGCCGCCAGGAACTTGCGGAAATCTTCCGGCGACGAGGCCACGATGCGCGACCCCAAGGCATCGAAGCGCTCCTTGACCTCGGGCAGCGCCATGACGTCGCGGATCGCCGCATGCAGCGTGTTGACCGTCTCGGCCGGCGTGCCGGCGGGCACGAACATGCCATTCCACTCGTACACCTCGTAGCCCTTGACAGCACTCTCGCCGATGGTCGGCACGTCGGGGTAGCCGGCATTGCGTGTGCCCGCGGTGGTCGCCAGCGCCTTCACCATGCCGCTCTTCACGTGCGCGGTCAGGGCCGGCACGTTGCCGAAGCCCATGTCGATCTCGCCGGACAGGATCGCCTGGATGAATGGGCCGCCGCTCTTGTACGGCACGTGCATCAGCTGGATGCCTGCCTTCTGCGCGAACAGTTCGGCGCCCATGAATTGCACCGTGCCCTGCCCGCCCGAGCCGAAGGTCAGCTTGCCGGGCGACTGCTTCGCGGCCTTGATGAGATCGGCCAGCGTGTTGTAGGGCGAACTCTTAGGCACGGCCACGAGCATCGGCGTCACGGCCACAAGCGTCAGCGGTTGCAGGTCCTTGTCGGGGTCGAAGGGCAGCTTCTGCAGTTGCGGGTTGATCGATAGCGGCGTCGCGTCGTAGAGCACCGTGTAGCCATCGGCAGGCGCGCGCGCCACCTCGCCTTCGCCGATCACGCCGCTGGCGCCGGCCTTGTTGAGCACCACGACGGTGGTCTTCAGCCGCGGTCCCAGGTGCTGGGCCAGCACCCGTGCGAGTGCGTCCGCGGTGCCGCCCGGCGCATAGGGCACGACCAGGCTGATCGGTTTGTCGGGCCAGGCCGCGAAGGCCGGCGCGAGGCTGCAGGCGGTGGCCAGCGCCACCAGGACGCGGTGAATGGATCGGCGTTTCATCGGTGTTGTCTCCGTCATGGGTATGGGGTTCACACTGGGCGTCAGACCGTCGCGATCGGCGTGACCGGCGAGCCCACCGCACCCGGCAGGCGCAGCGGCGGTGCGGTCAGCAGGAAGCGCGAGCGGCCCTGCTCGCGCAGCCAGGCTGCCAGCTCGGTGAGGTACCAGAGCTCACCGAGGTGAATGCCGTTCTTGAACAGGCAGTGCTCGTGCAGCGGCAACCTCGGCTGGCGCAACGGCTGTGGGCGCTGCAGCTTGGGCACCACGAGTTCGACGGCGGGGTTGTCGGCAATCAGGCAGGCCAGGCGCACGTCGACGATCCAGTTCAGCAGCCGGTCGTCCCAGCCATCGAGGCCGCAGCCGGTGGCATGCAGGGTCTCCAGGTCGGGGCGGCGGTTCATCGCCAGCAGCGTGTCGGCGAAGCCGGTGTGCACGCACAGCATGTCGCCGGTTTCCACCTCGACGCCGTCGGCTTCGAGGATGCGCATCAGCGTGTCGTAGCCGACGGCCTGGCGCTTGCGGCCGAGGTGATGGGCCAGGTCGACCAGCACGCCCCGCCCCTGCACGCCGTGCTCGGCCAGGCGTTCGATGCCGAGCGCGCCGGCCACGGGCTGCGGGTAGCGCGCGTGCGGTTCGCGGGCCTGCTCGTCCACAGAGGCTGGGCGGATCTCCTCGCCGGCACGGAAGCCGTTGTAGAAGACTGCCTCGGCGACGCCGTCGCCATCGGCGTCGAAGCGGCTGCCGACGTGCGCGAGGCTGTCCCACTGGGTCGAATACTGCAGGCTCATCAGCACCAGGTCGTCGTTGACGACGTCGGTAAGGTCAGGGTCCTCGCTCGCGTAGGACCAGCAGAAGCCCTGCTGGCCAGCGCTCTTGCCGTCGCGCGTGACGGCATAGCGTTGCGGCGCGATGCGGCGCGGGTTCATCGCCTGGCCGCCGGGCACGTCCAGCGGCAGGCTGAGGCAGAAGCTGCGCCCGAGCTTCACCTCGGCGACACCCTGCAGCACCTTCTCGGGCGTCACGAGGTTCATGCGGCCGCGCTGGTCGTCGGGGCCGAACTCGCCCCAGTGGCTGCCTGCAGGCGCGTGGACCCAGCGGCGGATCATCGGTGTCTCACCCGTGCAGGACGGCGAGCGCGTTCTGCGCGGCGCCCACACCCATCTTCACGTAGGCATCGTCCGTCACGCCGCCGATGTGCGGGCTCAGCGTGATGCGGGCCTCGCCGTGGAAAGGATGCGGCGCGGTCATCGGCTCGATGGCGAAACTGTCGAGTCCGGCGCTGGCGACCTGCCCGCTGCGGATGGCCTGCAGCAGCGCCGCCTCGTCGATCAGACCGCCACGCGCTGTGTTGACGACGATCACGCCCTTCCTGCACGCGGCCAGCGTCTGCGCATTGAGCAGCTTGGCGTTGTCGGCCGTCAGCGGGCAGTGCAGCGAGATCGCGTCCGACTCGCGCCAGATCGTCTCGAGTTCCGCGCGAACCACGTAGGTTGGCAGATCCTTCGCGTACGGATCAAAGCCGAGCACGCGCATGCCCATGGCGTCGGCCATGCGCGCAAAGCGCAGGCCGATGGCGCCCAGGCCGATGAGGCCCACCGTGCGGCCTTCCAGCTCCACGCTCTTGTGCGTGGCCTTGTCCCAGTGGCCCGCATGCATGCGCTGGTCGAGCGCAACCACGGATTTGGCGCAGGCCAGCAGCAGCGCCATCGCGTGTTCGGCCACGGCCGCTGCATTCGCGCCCGCCGCGGCCACCACCTGGATCCCACGCGCAGCGGCAGTCGCCTTGTCGATGGTGTCGGTGCCGCTGCCGTGCTTGGAGACGACCTTCAGGCTGGGCGCAGCAGCCATCGCGGCCGCCCCGACCTTGCCGTAGCGCACGATGATCGCGACCGGGTCGTGCTGCTGGCACAGCGCCACGATGTCGTCCTCGGTTGGCGCCTTGCCGGCGTAGACGACCTCATAGGCGCCCAGCAGCGCGAGCGCCTCGGCGGCCAGGTCCGCGCCAGTGACGAGGAAGACGGGCTTCTCCGCGCTCACAGCGTTTCGCCCTCCTGGATGGCACCGGCCGCGCGCAGCGCGCTGTCCAGCCAGCCGGGCCGCAGTGACTTGCGGCTCCTGATGTCGGCAATGCGCTTGGTCTCCGCGGCGACCTTCTCGGCCGCCAGAGGCAGCATGGCCGCGGCCTTCTCGCGCTCGATGACCGTCACGCCATCGGCATCGCCGACGACGAGATCGCCGGGCCGGACCGTCACGCCGCCGATCGAGATCGGGTGGTTGAGCCGGCCCGCGATGTTCTTGGTCGGGCCGTTGGGGTTCAGACCCGCGGCGAACATGGGAAAGCCCAGTTCGCGGATGGCTTCGCAATCCCGCACCGCGCCATCGATCACGACGCCCACGACGCCCAGTGCCACGGCCTGCTGGCTCATGATCTCGCCCATCAGCGCGCTGCTGAGGTCGCCCTTGCCGTCGACCACGATCACGTCGCCCGGCTTGGCCACCGCCAGCGCGGCGTGGATCATCAGGTTGTCGCCCGGGCGCACCTCCACCGTCAGCGCGGGCCCCGCAAAGCGCATGGAGGGCGACAGCGGCGCGATGCGGCCGTGGAGCGCGCCCCGACGCCCAGCCACGTCGGCCAGTATGGACGAGGGGAACTGGGCGGCCTGTTCGACCACGCCGGTGTCGACGCGGTCGAAATCGCGGATCAGGTCGGGAAAAGCAGCAGCTTGACTCATGCGAATCTCCTTGAAAAATTGGGAGGGGCCGCGGCCGGGGCGACCCAGGTGGGCCGGTCAGTCGACCTTGGCGCCGGATTCCTTGACGACCTTGCCCCAGCGAGGGATCTCTTCCTTGATCAGGGCCGCGAACTGCTCGGGCGTGCCGCCCGCGGGGTCGGCGCCTTCATCCCCCAGCCGCTTGGCGAGCTCGGGCTGCTTGAGCGCCTTGTTGAACTCGGCATTGAGCTTGGCGATCACGTCCTTGGGCGTGCCGGCGGGCGCCAGCAGGCCGAACCAGGTCACGGCGTCGAATCCCTGGTAGCCGGACTCGTTGATCGTCGGCACGTCGGGCAGGTCGTCCACACGCTTGGCCGAGGTGACCGCCAGCGCGCGCACCTTGCCCTGCTTGATGTGGCCCAGCATCGTGGGCACTGAGGACATGTAGAGGTCCACGGTGCCGCTGATCACATCGGTCATGGCCTGCGAAGCGCCCTTGTAGGGCACATGCTGGGTCTTCACGCCTGCTGCCTTCTGGAACAGCTCGCTGGTCAGGTGCGCAACGGTGCCGTTGCCGGGCGATGCAAAGTTCACCTGGCCCGGCTTGGCCTTCGCGGCATTCACCGCATCGGCCAGCGTCTTGTAGGGCGTGGACATGCCCGTGACCAGCACCAGCGGTGCATTGGCCAGCAGCACGATGGGTGTCAGGTCCTTCTGCGGGTCGTAGGGCAGCCTGGCATAAAGCGTGGGGTTGATGGCCAGGTTGCTCGACTGGCCCAGCACCAGGGTGTAGCCATCCGCCGGCGACTTTGCCGCCGAATCGACGCCCAGGTTGCCGCCCGCGCCCGGCTTGTTGTCGATCACGAAAATCCAGCCTGTTGCCTTGGCGACGCGCTGACTGGTCTCGCGGGCGATGATGTCCGTGCCGCCACCGGGCGGGAACGGCACGACGATGCGGATGGGCTTGGTGGGCCAAGCTTGGGCGAGGGCTGCGCCGCTGAAGGCTGCCGCGGCGAGCGCCAGCACGAGGTGTCGGGTGGTATTCATCTGTCTCCGTTCTGGCCTTGGTGCCTCGGTCAAGTGCGGGCACTGGGTCTGGCGGCGAGTATTGGTTGGCGATGGCGTACAGTCCAATCGATAGTTTCTTGCGACCCATAGATGGCGCTTTTGCGATGGACCTGCGGGATCTGCGTTACTTCGAGACCATTGCCGAGCTGCAGCACCTCGGACGTGCCTCGGCCCGGCTGCACCGGACCCAGCCGGCGTTGACCAGCAGCATCAGGCGGCTGGAAGCCGGCTGCGGGACCGCGCTGTTCGAGAAGGCCGGCCGCGGCATCCGGCTCACCGAAGCCGGCAAGGTGCTGTTGAAATGGGCGCAGCGCATGCGCTTCGACGTGGAGGACGCGAAGCGCGAACTGCAGTCCCTGGGCGCTGGCCTCACCGGCCATGTGCGCATCGGCATCGTGCCCACCGCAGCCCAGTTCCTGCTGCCCGCGGTGGCGAGGCAGCTTCTGCAGGAAGCGCCCGAGGTGACCCTCAGGACCGTGGTCGGACTGATTGACACCTTGCGCCCGCAACTGCGGGCAGGGGAGCTGGACCTGATGGTCGGAACCGAAAGCGCCGACGAAGCCGGTTGGGTATCCAAGACGCTGGCCGAGGACATGATCGTCGTTGCGGCCCACACCCGACACCCGGTCTTCCGGTCCCGCCTGACGCTGGCAGACCTGACCGCCCACGCCTGGGCGCTGCAGCCCCCCGGCGCGCCGACACGCGACTGGCTCGATCACACCTTCGACCGCCAAAGCCTGCCCCGCCCGCGGGTGCAGGTCGAGACCACGATGCTGCTGATGCTGCCCACGCTCATCGTGCAGACCGGCCTGCTGAGCTTCATATCCCGCCACCACCTGGAAGGCCGGGGCCGCATTGCGGGGCTGAAGGAAGTGCCCGTCAAGGGCGCGGCCATGCGGCGCCGGCTGGTCGTCACCTACCGGGCCAACGGCTTCCTGTCGCCGGCGGCACGCAGGCTGATCGAGTTGTTCGAACAGTCCAACGAGTGAGGTGTGCCGGGCTGTCAAGTTGACCGGTCGGGGCGCTCGCCTGAGGGCGCCCTCGTATCCCATCGACGAACGACGGGAAGCCAGCGGAGTCTTTGAGCGCAGGCTCAGGCTGCTCGCCAGGCGTTCTGCCAAGCCTTGAATGCCGATGGCCGGATGGCGTAACGGGCGAAGTTGCCTTCGTGCAGGCTGGCCAGTTCGATTTCGACCACCTGGTTGAACATGGCCTGGTCCTCGGGCGCGACATGCGCGGCGGACCAGCCGGCAATGCGCGCTGCCGCTTCCGTCTTGCGCACGCCCGAGCGCACCAGCTCGCCCACCAGTTCGCGCAAGGCCAGGCGGTGCCGCATGCGAAACGGGTCTGGCTCGACCAGGGACTGGCGCACTGCGGCGTAGCGCGCGGCCGAGCGCTCGCAGGCCCAGATGAACACCTCTTTCAACAGCGCGGTGCTGTTCTGCTCGTACACGCTCAGCGTGGCCTCGGTGTAGAGCTCGCGGGGCAGGTCGGTGAAGGCCAGGGGTGCGAGGTTGGCGTGGATCAACGGGATGTTGGCCGCGAGGCGCGAGACGCGTTTGTTCACGTCGTCGAACGGCTGCAGGTAGGGCAACTGCACCATCACGAAGAGCGCCTGTTCGTACGGGTCCGCAATCGCGGCGGCGGTGGCCAGGATCTGGTCGAAACATTCTTCGATCAGGAACGGCACTTCCAGTGGATGGAAGGTCGAGCCTTCGATGCCGACCGCGATGTAGCGCAGCCGGCCGGCGGCCAGCGGGTCGGCCAGCAGGTTGTTGGCCAGCATCGCGTGCAGGTTGAGCAGCGTGTAGCGGTTGAAGCCGATGTCCTCGGACTGGCCGACCAGGAATTCGATCGCGTCCTTGTGGTTCAGGATCATTTGCGCTTCGAGCTGGCCGCGGCCAGGCGCCTCTTCGCCCAGCTCGATCAGCCGGCGTGTGTCCAGCAGCGAGTAGGTGTTGCCTTCGAGCCGGCTGGAGTTCCATGCCAGGTCGATCAGCAGGCGGTTCAGGATCTGCCGCGCGTAGGTGCCCGCTGGCTGCGGCGCAATGCCGGGCTGGCCGACCTGGCGCAGGTGCGCGCGTTCGCTGGCCGTCAGGTAGAAGCTTTGGCCCGGCCGGTAGCTTTCCAGGAACTCGCGCCGGTAGCCCACCGGCTGGCGCCGCT
>NZ_VIDT01000849.1 GCF_006519715.1 Ideonella azotifigens | reverse complement strand
GGCCTGCGCCAGCAAGGGCGCGCCATGCCTGGCGTTCACCATCGCCACGAACTGCGCGTAGCCCAGCAGCACATTGCGCGCAGCGGGCTCGCCTTGCCAGGTGGCGGCGTCCAGCCCCTTGTGCTTCGCGCGGTGCAGCGCGGCGCGCAGCGCACGGCGCTGTTCGCGCGAGACGGCGGGCTGCTGGTTGACGACAACCCCCGTCACCTCCTGCCGGCGGCCGGCGTGCATCACATGCTGCTTGTCGGGATGCGGCGTGAAGCCTTCGGCCTTCAGGATGTGGTGCACCTGGCGCAGCAGGCGCCCGGTCAGGCCGGCGGCGTTGCCCGAGGCCGAGAAGCTCAGGTCGTCGGCATAGCGGGTGTAGGTGAAGCCGAGCTTGGTGGCAATGCCTTGCAGCCGCTTGTCCAGCGTGCGGCACAGGATGTTGGTCAGCATCGGGCTGGTCGGCGCGCCCTGTGGCAGCACACGCTCGCGGGCGGTGCGGCCCACGAAGAAGCGCTCGCCATCGACCTGCAGTTCATCGCACACGTTTTCGCTGCACAGCAGGGCCAGCAGCGTGGCCGTGGCCTCGCCATAGCCCAGTGCGCGGAACACGCCCTTGATGCGCGGGAACGAGACGCTGGGGAAGAAGTCCTTCAGGTCCAGGTTGATGACCACGGCCTGGCCCACATGCGGCGCGGCATTGCTGACGATGGACTTGCCGGGCAGGAAGCCATGCGCGGCGGCATGCACCGGCACCTTGGCCAGCAGGTTGTCCAGCACCCAGTACTGCGCGCGCTTGAGCCGCGGCATCGGCGCGCTGATGGTGCGCACGCCACCAGTCTTCTTCGGCAGCGAGAAGCGGCGGTAATGCTGCGTGCGCGCCACCTCGCGGTGGAAGGCCAGGAAACGCAGTTCGGCCACGGGCACGCCCATCGCATCGGCCAGGGCCTGTGGCGTGTCCAACAATGGCAGGCCCTCGCGCTGCAGCTTCTCGTGCGAGCCGGCGTTGTCGGCCCGAGCTTGCAAGCCGGCAGACACCCCCTGGCCCAGGTAGCCGATCTCATGCCGGCTGCGCTCGCGCCACTGCACTGCGCGCTCGTAGCGTTCACGTTCGAGCTTCTGCGCGGTGGCCTCGCGGCGTTCCCTGGCCTCGGCCATGCGTTGCTGGCGCATGGCCTTCAGCGCGCCCTGCGGGTCGCCTTTCTCGCGCAGCTCGGCCTGCAGCTTGTTCAGCACCTGCACCAACTCGGCTTCGCGCTGGATCAGCGCGGCCTCGACGGTGGGGGCGGCGGCATCGGCTGGCCAGAAGCCCGAGCGCTGCATCTCCTTCAGCACCACCGCGTCCTTGCTGGAGGCGGCAATGCGCGCGATCAGCTCGGCGCGGGTCGGTTGACGCTCGCCGCTCATGCTGCCATCGCTCCGGGAACGGGAAGGGTGGGTGCAGCGCGTTTCTCATCGAAGAGCCCAGGGGGCTCCGAGGACGGAGGCTGTCCACTCGACGCCGCGCCGCGCCCTGTGCGCCAATTGGCTTGAGACAAGCCCAACCGCAATTGCGCACAGGGCGCGAGCGCGGCACAGTGAAGACGGCACCCGTGACGCATGAACAGGCGGTTGGCAAGGGCGACGAAACATCGCCCGGATTGCAAGAGCCAACGCGCTGCACCCGCAAGAAGTCTATCAGTGCTCATGCCGCTTCTCCAGCCGTCACGGCGCGCTGTGTTCTGGTTTCATTCAACGTTGGTTGTGCCACCTGCCGCAACGCCAGCATGTGCGCACACGGACCGCGGCGCAGCTTGTTCTGCTGGAAGAAGTTGCAGCCGCATTGCGCGTCGCGCAGCTGCTCGTCGGCATTCAGCAGCAGCGATGGCGAGAACTCTCGCTTGCCGTCCTTCACCGTGCCGGTGACGCGAAGCTGCCCGTTGTCGGCGGCGCTGATGTCCTTCAACGACACACCGCCACGCGCCTGCACCAGCTTCAGCGCCGCGTCTTCCTCCGGGCTGGCGAAGCGCAGCGTTTCCAGCGGCAGCGGCTCGCGCGACAG
>NZ_VIDT01000848.1 GCF_006519715.1 Ideonella azotifigens | reverse complement strand
ATGTCGTCGACCTTGACCGCTGCGTCGCGCACGATGCGCGCCAGCACGTCGGCCTGGTCGTTCAGCAAATGCGTGAGCAAGGCGACGGGCGACGCGAACTGCTCGCCCTGGCGCACGGCCTGGCGCAGCCGGTCGATCGAGCGCAGCGGATGCAGCCGCGCGCTGACCAGCAGCCGGCGGTCCACGTTGAGCCACAGCGTGGCGATCTGCGACGGGTCGAACGAAAATTCGTAGGCCACGTCGTTGATGACGGCCAGCAGCTGGTCCTGCACGTCTTCCAGCCGCGTGGAACGCGAGCCCTGGTGCAGCGCCTCGAAAAACTCGTCGCGCAGGTCCAGGTTCTCGCGCAGCCAGGGCTCGGCCGCCGCGTCGGCCAGGCTGAAGTGCAGCCAGACGAATTCGCCGCGGCTGGCCTGGTCGCTGCCGGTCAGCCAGACCAGCGCCTGGTCCGGCCCGATGGGCTGGCCGGGCTGGCCAGGTGCGAACAAATAGCCGCAGATCAGGCCTTTTTCGTCGGGTCCGTAACGAGGGTTCATCGGGAATCCTGGGATCAGTAAAGCAGCGCTGGCGGCCTCGCATGGTGCCGGTCCGATGCGAGGCCGGTGCCCGGGCCGGCCGGGCTGTCACACTGGCGCGACGGCCCGGCCGCCTGTCACAGTGCCGACATGCATGCAGCCGAGCATGCCAGGCCGTCCCCATCCTACCCACGGAGCGCCCATGGCCCTGCCTTTATCCGACCATGGCGAGCTGATTCGCCGCATCGAAGCCGACATGCTGGACAGCCTGGACGAAGCCTTCGAGCTCGAATCCGAAGACAGCTTCACCAGCCTGGACGTCGACGGCACCCGCCCCGCCGACACCGACGCCAGCCGCGACGAACGCCGCCAGTACTTCCGCACCCTGTTCCAGCTGCAGGGCGAGCTGGTCAAGCTGCAGGACTGGGTCGCCAGCACCGGCCAGAAGGTCGTGATCCTGTTCGAAGGCCGCGACGCAGCCGGCAAGGGCGGCGTGATCAAGCGCATCACGCAGCGGCTGAATCCGCGCGTCTGCCGCGTGGTCGCCCTGCCGGCGCCCAACGACCGCGAGCGCACCCAGTGGTACTTCCAGCGCTATGCCGCCCACCTGCCGGCTGCCGGCGAAATGGTGCTGTTCGACCGCAGCTGGTACAACCGCGCCGGCGTCGAGCGGGTGATGGGCTTTTGCAGCGACGACGAGTACGAAGAGTTCTTCCGCTCGGCGCCCGAGTTCGAGCGCATGCTGATGCGCTCGGGCATCAAGCTGATCAAGTACTGGTTCTCGATCACCGACGACGAGCAGCACCTGCGCTTCCTCGGCCGCATGCACGACCCGCTCAAGCAGTGGAAGCTGAGCCCGATGGACCTGGAGTCGCGCCGCCGCTGGGAGGCCTACACGCGGGCCAAGGAAGTCATGCTGGAGCGCACCCACATCCCCGAGTCGCCCTGGTGGATCGTGCAGGCGGTGGACAAGAAGAAGGCCAGGCTGAACTGCATGACGCACCTGCTGTCGCAATTCGACTACAGCGAGGTGCCGCACCCGCCGGTTGAATTGCCCGCGCGCGTTCGCCATGCGGACTACTCGCGCAACCCGGTGCCGGACGAGATGATCGTGCCTGAAATCTTCTGAACGACTGGTCGGGCCGCAGGGCCCGGCGGTCGCTGGCCCGTCCTTTGGGGGCTGCCAGCGGCCGGTGGCTGCCCCTATCATGGCTGCGCACACGCAAGCGCAGCAGCAGTAGGACAAGCCAGTGGCCAGCAAGCATTCGTCGAAACGACAACAGGCAAGAAGCGCCAGGCGGCAGCAGGACACCGCCATCGTCGTCGCCGGCCTGGGCCTGCTGTTCACACTGCTGCCGCTGCTGCTGGGCAAGACAGCCTACGCACCGACCTTCGCCAGCGCAGCGCCCGTCGGCTGGGGGCTGCTCGCACTGGGCGTTGCGGGCTTCCTGTGGCTGCGCTACCAGCACCGCGCCAGCGTCAGCCCATGGGACGGCCAGCGCATGGGCGAC
>NZ_VIDT01000847.1 GCF_006519715.1 Ideonella azotifigens | reverse complement strand
CCGCGCTGGCCAGTGTGTTGACGGTGGCGCTGCTGGCGCTGGCCGGCCAGCCGCTGCAGTTGTTCCATGTGCTGCCGCTGTTGATCCTGCTCGGCCTGGGCGTGGACTACGGCATCTTCCTGCTGGAGCGGCCGGCGCCCGAGGCGACACGGCCGTTTCTCTCCGTCACGCTGGCCGCCGCCTGCACGCTGCTGTCCTTCGGGCTGCTGGCGCTGTCCGGCACGCCAGCGCTGCGGGCCTTCGGGCTGACACTGCTGATCGGCGTGACACTGGCCTGGGCCCTCACGCCTGTTTTCTTGCCCCGCTCCCCTTCTTCATCGAACTGACCCTCCTTCATGCTGGACAAGAAGTTTTCCCCCGAGCCGCAGCACGCGTTTGCAGCCCGTTTCGAGGCCCAGAAGATCGCCTTTGGCCCGGTCGTTTTCCACTGCGTGCGCTACGCCTGGAAGCGCGGCCTGCTGCAGGCGCTGGCCAAGGCGGGAGACCGCGGGCTGACGCAGGCGCAGCTGCTGGCCAACGGCGAGTGGAGCGACTACGCGCTGAAAGTGGTGCTGGAGTCCTGCCTGTCGGCCGGCGTGCTGCTGCGCGCCGACGGGCGTTGGGTGCTGGACAAGACCGGCTACTGCATCCTCAGCGACCGCATGACCCAGGTCAATTTCGACTTCGTGCACGACGTCTGCTACCAGGGCCTGTTCGAGCTGGAACGCTCGCTGGATGCGCAGCAGCCGCTGGGCCTGGCCCACCTGGGCGACTGGCCCACGCTGTACCAGGGCATGGCCGAGCTGCCAGAGCCAGCCAAGAGCAGCTGGTTCGCGTTCGATCACCTTTATTCAGACACCTCTTTTCCGGACGTACTGCCCGATGTGTTCGCCACCGGCCCGCGCCGGGTGATGGACGTGGGCGCCAACACCGGCAAGTTCAGCCTGGCCGCGCTGGGCTACCAGCCCGAGGTGGCGCTGCACTTGGTGGACCTGCCGCAGCAACTGGCGGTGGCCGCGCAAAACCTGGCGGACGCCGGCCTGTCCGCGCGCGCCAGCCTGCACCCGGTGGACCTGCTGGACACGGCATGTGCCTTGCCGGGCGAGATGGACCTGGTGTGGATGAGCCAGTTCCTCAGCTGCTTCAGTGAGGACCACATCGCCGGCATCTTCGAGCGCGTGGCCGCGGCGCTGGCGCCGCAGGGCCAGGTGCTGGTGATGGACACCTTCTGGGACCGCCAGCGCTACGACATTGCCGCGTACTGCCTGATCAACACCTCACCCTATTTCACTGCCATGGCCAGCGGCAACAGCAAGGTCTACGAGAGCGCAGACTATGTGCGCCTGGCCGAGCGCGCCGGCCTGAAGCTGCTGACCACGCGCGACGGCATTGGCTACTGCCACAGCCTGCTGAGGTTTGCTCACGCATGATCGTCCATTCCCGTCGCCTTTGGCTGGCCAGCGTCGTGTTGGGCCTGTGCGCCTGCGCCGCCGCGCCGGTGGCCGAGCGGCACGAGCTGCCGATGCTGCGGCTGTCACCCGCTTTGCTCACCGAGTCCGCCAGCCTGCAGCAGCGCCTGCGCGTCACGCGGCTGGACGACGGCCGTGTCGCCGCCCAGTCGATTGACGTGCAGTTGCAACTCGAACCCGGCGGCCTGCTGCTGGCCGCTTTTGCACTGGGCCAGCGCGTGCTGCTGCTGCAATGGGACGGGCAGGATCTGCAGGAACAGCGCCACGCGATGCTGCCGGCCAGCGTGGACGCGGCCCACTTGTTGCGCGACATGAGCCTGGTCTACTGGCCGGCCGCCAGCGTGCAGCAGGCGCTGCCACAGGGCTGGTCGTTCATCGAAACCGAGGCCGGCCGCGAGCTGCGGCACGACGGGCAGCTGGCCGTCAGCATTCGCATCGACGGCCCGTTGCTGGGCCGCAGCCAGGTGCAGCTGCGCAACCTGCAGGAGCACTACGCGTTGCAGATCGAGTCTGCGCCGCAGGAGGGCGCACCTTGAGTGGCGCGGTCTACCTGCATGCTTTGGGCTTGACCTGCGCGCTGGGCGAAGGCCA
>NZ_VIDT01000846.1 GCF_006519715.1 Ideonella azotifigens | reverse complement strand
GCGGGCCGCGAGTGCCAGCGCCAACTCGCGCACCTTGGGCCAGTCAGGCTCCTCAGCGGGGATGACGGTGTCACCGTACTGCTGCTCGGGCCGGCCGGCGCCTGCGGTTTGCAGCGCGAGGAAAACCGGGTCGTACTCCAGGTCCGCGCCGCAAGGTGCGTCATGCTGAAGCGGGGCGAGCAGCGAGTCGAGGTCCAGGTCAGCCATCGCGTGTGCGGGCCATGGGAATGGGATGGCTGCACTCTAGAGATCGGGCCGCCGCCGCGCAGTGGTCGAAAGTCACTTTGACCACTGCTTGTGGAGGGCCGGCAAGGACAGGTGCGTCCGAGCCCAACCCCGCTGCCCCCAGCTCGGCGCTCAGGCCTTCACTTCGACCACCTGTTCGAAACCGCCAAAGATCATGCGCTTGCCATCGAACGGTATCGGAGGATTGCCCGGTGTGGACGGGTCCATGCGGGGGTCTTCCCTCATCTTCGTCATGGCCGCGTCACGCGTCGCCTTGTCCGGCCACTCGACCCACGAAAACGCCACCGTTTCCTCGGCTGCCGCTTGGACCGCGCGGCGGAAATCGGTGAGCTTCCCGTCGGGCACGTCGTCACCCCACCCCTCGATCACACGGATCGCACCCAGCTCGATGAACATCGCATCGAAATGTCGCGCGTGCTCGATGAACTTCTGTTTGTTGGCAGTGGGCACTGCGATCACGAATCCGTCAATGTAGGCCATGGCTTCTCTCCTGTTGGATTGACCGGTCGGCGCACTCGGCTCGGCACGCCCCGTAGAAACACGACGAATGAAGACCCGCCGATTCGACATGATCATCCGATGCGCGCTGAGCACGGTCGGCGGACGGGAATGCAGATTTTCTGCCCCCCAGGGCAGCGCCTCAGTCATGCCCCCTGCGCCTCAGGGCACCATGCCGCGCATCGCGTCGAACAGGCGGCGCGGCTGCAGTGGCTTGAACAGCACGGTGTGGCCGCTTTCGGTGGCGCGGCGCAGCTCGTCGCGCGTGGTGTCGCCGGTCACCAGGATGGCCGGCACCTCCTGGCCGCACAGGCGGCGCACCGCCTCGATGGCGGCAATGCCGTCCCGGCCGGCACCCAGGTGCAGGTCCGACAGGATCAGGTCGGGCGCCAGGCCGCGGAGCTGTACCGATTGCTCGGCCTCCATCGCGTTGGCCGCCACGGTGGCCTCGTAGCCCCATTCCTCCAGCAGGATGCGCAGGCCTTCGCGGATGGGTTCCTCGTCGTCTATCACCAGCACCGAGCGCGGCTCCATGACCGGCATCGGCACGGTGTCGGCGGCAGCGGTGGCATCCTGGATCTCGGGCAAGCCGCCCAGCGGAATGCTGAGGCGGAACATCGTGCCCCGGCCGGGCCGCGAGGCCACGACCAGCCGGTGGCCCAGCAGCTGAGCCAAGCGCTTGACGATGGCCAGGCCCATGCCCAGGCCTTGTGCGCGGCTGCGCTGGCCGTCGCCCAGTTGCAGGAACTCGACGAAGATGCGCGGCAGGTCGGCAGCCCGCATGCCCGGACCCGTGTCCCACACCTCCACGTTGGTGTGCGTGGCCGTGGATCGCGCCACCACCACCACGCCGCCCTGCCGGGTGTACTTCAGCGCGTTCTGCACCAGGTTGCCGAGGATGCGTTCGAGCAGTTGCGGGTCGCTGCTGACCGACTTGCCGCCGGGCGAAAACCGAAGCCCCAGGCCCGAGGCTTCGGCCTGGCCGGCGTGGTGCATGTGCAGGCGGCGGAACACGTCGCGCAGCGGGAAGTGCTGGATGTTGGGCTCGATGGTGCCGGCGTCCAGCCGCGAGATGTCCAGCATTGCGTTGAACGACTGCTCCAGCCCTTCGATCGAGCGCATCACGTTGCGCACCAGCGGCTCTTCGGCGCTGCCCTGCAGCCGCTGCTCCAGCGTGGCGGCGAACAGCCCGAGCGCATGCACCGGCTGGCGCAGGTCGTGGCTGGCAATCGCCAGGAAGCGGCTTTTCTCCTGGTCGGCACGCAGCGCGGCGTCACGCGCACCCGCCAGCACCTCGACCTG
>NZ_VIDT01000845.1 GCF_006519715.1 Ideonella azotifigens | reverse complement strand
GCCCCCCATCCGGGCCTGCTATTCGGCTTCGTCTTCGGTCTCGCGCACGCGCGCCGTCCGCTCGGCCTTGGCGGCGCGTTCGTCCATGGGCAGCGAGCGCATCGCGTCCAGCCGGCGCGCCAGCTGTTCGCCAAAGCGCGCAGCCGGCAGCGGCAAGGTGCGGCCCTTGAGCTGGCCCAGCACCAGCGGGCCATAGGCGCCGTCGACCTCGTCGATGGCACGCACCGCGAGCTCAGGGTCCTTGCGCCAGTGGCCGGCTCCCACATCGACCTGGAAGCTGATGATCTCGCTGCCCTTGACCACGTCAGCCAGCAGGTCGAAGGAGTTCGACTCGATCACGGGGTTGGGCTGCATCGAGCCGCGCGCCAGCACCTGGTCGATCAGCTCACGACCGGAGTAGCTGGGGTCGGGCAGCGCCAGGTCATACATCAGGCAGTCGCGCACCCGCAGCTTGGGCTTGCTGGCCAAGGGGTGGTCCCTGGCCATCACTGCCACCATGCCCTGCCCGATGGACATCAGCGGCTGAAGTTCGGCGGCATGCGAGGGCCGGAAGACCAGGATCAGGTCGGCCTCGTAGGCCAGCATCAGGCGCATGGCATTGGCATGGTCGCAGACATTCACCGTCATCTTCACCAGAGGATGCTCGGCGCGGAAGGCCTTCATCTCGGTCAACAGCAGGTCGCGTGCCACCGCCTGGCTGCAGGCGATGCGGATCTCGCCGCGGCGCAGGCCTGCAAGCGCCTCGATCTGCGAATAGACGCGGCGCAGGTCGGCATTCTGGTTCTTGATCCAGGCGATGAAGATCTCGCCCGCAGCCGTCAGCAACACACCGGAGGAAGTGCGCTCGAACAGCGCCGCCCCCAGGTCGGACTCGACATCCTGGATTCGACGCAAAAGGGCCGAAGGGGTCAGGTGCAGCTTCTCGGCAGCTTGCCTCACCGACCCGGTGCGGGCCACCTCTTCCAGATAGCGCCATACGCGCATGTTTCTAAGAGCCATCACTACTCCTCAGGCACGAAAGTCAACACACCCACGCGAATTTGGCACCTCACAAGTGCATGGCGATCCACTAACGTGAGCTCGCACATTCATCACTCAAGACATCGCGCAATACCGCCGCGTGCTGAGCAAGTGAAGTGCCTGCCACAGGTAAAGCTGTGCTGCATCAAAACAAATGGGGATTTGCATGGACTTGGGCTTGCAAGGAAGAGTCGTCATCGTCACCGGGCCTGCCAAAGGCCTGGGGCCTGCGATCACCTTGGCGTTTGCCAGGGAAGGCTGCCGATTGGTGTTGGCCAGCCGTGACTTGGAGGCCATCGAGGCGATCGCGATGAAGACAGAAGGGCTGGGCGGCCAGGCCTTGCCGGTGCGCTGCGATGTCACCAACCCGCAGGAGACTGATCGAATGGCCGAGCTGGCCGTGCAGCATTTCGGCCAGATCGATGCGCTGATCAATGTGGCCAGCGACACCGGGCCGATTGGCGACGCCACCTGGAACACTTCGCCCAAGGAATTCGAGCACACCATGCAGGTCAACCTGCTGGGCTGCTTCAACACCATGCGGGCAGTGCTGCCCCGCATGATCGCGCGCCGCTACGGCAAGATCATCAACGTCGGCGGCACCTACGGCATGCGCGGCAGGGCCGGCCGCATGGCCTACTCGGCCTCGAAATGGGGGCTGCGCGGCGTGACCAAATCTGCCGCGCTCGAAGCTGGTCCACACAACATCAATGTCAACTTCGTCGCGCCCGGCATGGTCGATGACGAGCGCTTCCGCAACAAATGGATCCCGGAGGCGATGACCCAGTTCGGCATCAACGCCGACCAGGCCGAGGAGCGCCACGCGCAGGAATACGCGCTGCGCCGCATCAGCTCCGACATGGACGTGGCCAATGCCTGCCTGTTCCTTGCATCCGATGTCTCGCGCCAGATCACCGGCGTGGACCTGCCAGTGGACGGAGGCTGGGCTGCGCTGTGAACCCGATGCGTGAGCCGACCCACATCGACGTTGCGCAGGTCTACGCACGCCCAGGGGCGCAGCCGCCGCTGGGGCCTT
>NZ_VIDT01000844.1 GCF_006519715.1 Ideonella azotifigens | reverse complement strand
AGGCTTGCGACTGCGGTGCCGCGCGCGGCAACCGGGAATTCCTCTGACGAAAGACCCACGATGAGCAACGATTACCTCTTCCACGCCGGCGAGGCGACCGTGCTGGCCCGCGACGGCCAGTTCACCGATGCGATGCCCGAGATCCTGATCGGCCGCACCAGCGGCCCGGTCGGCCAGGCCTTCGCCAACATGATGGCGCAGAGCAAGGGCCACACCGCGATGTTCGCCATCCGCGCCTGCAACCAGCTGGTGCGGCCCGCCACCATCGTCGTGCCCAAGGTCACGCTGAAGGACTTCGCGAACATCGACCTGTTCGGCGGCGTGGTGCAAAGCGCCACCGCCGACGCGGTGGTCGATTGCCTGATCGAGGGCATCATCCCCAGGGACATCGCCAACGAGCTGTGCATCATCAGCCTGGTCTGGATCGACCCCCGCTGCGCGACCGATCCGAACCTGGACAAGCAGGACATGTACCGCACCAACCACGAGGCGACGATGCTCGCGATCCGCCGTGCGCTCAACAACGAGCCGTCGGTGGAGGAGCTGATCGCCAACCGCCACAAGATCAAGCACGACATGGACGATTGGTCTTGAGTGTTGCCGGGCGTTTGACGATGGCCTGCTTCGCGCTGCTCGATGACCGCGCCGCGACAAACGCGCGGCCCAGCAGTCGCCTGTACGAGGACTTCGAGCGCGCGCATGTGTGCGCCGAACCGGCGCTGCTCGATGCGACCTGGGCGCAGGTCGATGCCGACCTGCGCGCAGGGCTGCACGCCGTGCTGCTGGCCGACTACGAGTGGGGCGCGAAGCTGCTGAAGGCCGGCGTCCGGCCTGGCGACGACAAGCCGGGCGAGGACCGCGCGCTGCGCGTGCTGATGTTCCGCACGCTGACGCACCTGTCTCGCGAAGCGGTCGATGCCTGGCTCGCCGAGCACGACACCTCCGGTGCGGACGAGCCGGTCGGCACCATGAACCTGGAGGCGAGCGTCGACCGCGCCGAATTCACGCGGTCCATCGAGGCGATCCACGAGGCGATCCGCGCCGGCGAGACCTACCAGGTCAACTACACCTACCGGATGAACGGGACGGCCTTCGGTTCGCCGATCGCGCTGTACCGGCGGCTGCGCGCGCGCCAGCCGGTCGACTACGGTGCCTTCATTGCCTTGCCGGCGGGCTGGGCTAGCACGCATGTGCTGTCGCTCTCGCCCGAGTTGTTCCTGCGCCATGAGGCCGGCCTGCTGACGGCGCGCCCGATGAAGGGCACGGCCGCCCGTGTTGCCGCACCGGAGAGCGACAGCGAATCGGCGCGCCTGCTGGCCCTGGACATCAAGAACCGCGCCGAGAACCTGATGATCGTCGACCTGCTGCGCAACGACCTTGGCAGGCTCGCGCAGACCGGCTCGGTGCACGTGCCGGCGCTGTTCGCGATCGAGCCGTATGCCACCGTGTTCCAGATGACCTCGACGGTGCAGGCGCAGATCCGTCCTGAAGTCGGCATGCCGGAGCTGCTGCGCGCCGTGTTCCCGTGTGGCTCGATCACCGGCGCGCCCAAGCACCACACGATGGCACTGATCGCCGGACTCGAGAGCACGCCGCGCGGTCTCTACTGCGGCGCGATCGGCTGGATCGACGCACCACGTGGCGCGCCGGCCGGCGAAGCGCGCATCGGTGACTTCTGCCTCTCAGTCGCAATCCGCACGCTGACGCTGGGCGCCGCGGCCAGTGGCCTGCGCGCGATGCGCATCGGCGTGGGTGCCGGCATCGTGCTCGACAGCCGTGCGGACGACGAGTTCGACGAATGCCGCCTGAAGGCACGTTTCCTGACCGGCCTCGATCCCGGCTTCGAGCTCTTCGAGACGATGTTGTGGCGCCCGGGCGAGGGCGTGCAGCACCTTGAGCGTCACCTCGCCCGGCTCGCCCACAGTGCGCGCGTGTTCGGCTTCGCGTTCGAGCGCGAGGCCGTGTTGCAGAAGCTGCTGGCTTTTGAACCCGAGGCCACCGGCGAGACGCGCTTGCGCTTGGCGCTGGCCCACGGCGGACGCATCAGCCTGACCCACG
>NZ_VIDT01000843.1 GCF_006519715.1 Ideonella azotifigens | reverse complement strand
TGAAGAAGGTCGAAGGCACGCTGCCGACCGAGGTCTCCGCCGAGCTGCTGAAGGAGCCTGCCGAGCAGGCGCTGGCCGCCACGCTGGCCGAGCTGGGCCCCAAGGCCGACGCGTTGTTCGACGCGCACGACTACGCCGCCAGCCTGCAGGCGCTGGCCGGGCTGAAGGCGCCGGTGGATGCGTTTTTCGATGACGTGATGGTCAACGCCGAAGACCTGGCGCTGCGCAACAACCGCCTGGCTTTGCTGGGCCGGCTGCACGCGGCGATGAACCGCGTGGCCGACCTGTCGCGCCTGGCGAGTTGAGCGACTGAACCTTCATCACCATGCAAGCGCCCAAGCTCATCATCATCGGCCGCGACGGCATCCTCAATCGCTTCCGCGAGGACCACGTCAAGGAGCCCGACGAATGGGAGCCGATTCCCGGCGCGCTGGAGGCGGTGGCGCAGCTCAACCATGCCGGCTGGCACGTGGTGCTGGCGACCAACCAGTCCGGCATCGGCCGCGGGCTGGTCGACATGGCTTCGGTCAATGCGGTGCACCAGCACATGATGAAGCTGCTGATGGCCAAGGGTGGCCGCATTGATGCGGTCTTCTTCTGCCCGCACGCCCCCGAAGAGGCCTGCGACTGCCGCAAGCCGCTGCCGGGCATGATGCATGACATTGCGCTGCGCTACGGCGTGGACCTGAAGCTGGTGCCGATGGTGGCCGACACGCTGCGCGACCTCGAAGCAGCGCGCGCCGCTGGCTGCCCGCCGCACCTGGTGCGCAGCGGGCGCGCCACGCTGGTGACCGAGGCCGAACTGGCGCAGTGGATGGCCGCGGTGCCCAGCACCGAGGTGCATGACGACCTGGCCTCCTTCGCTCGCTGGCTGCTCGCGAAAGAAGCTGCCCAAAAGCTGCTCCACCCGGCCGGCACGCACGGCCAGCGGGCGCCCGCCGCGGGCCTGAAGCCCAGCGTTTGAAATTAGAACCCGCAAGGCAGGAGCCTGGAAGTACATGCAACGTTTGGGATGGATGATTCGATCGGCCCTGTTTTTCCTCTGGATGACCGTCACGGTCATCCCCTGGGCGCTGGCCGTGGTGCTGGTCTCGGTGGTGATGAAGGGCACGCCGCTGTACTGGATGTGCGCCGGCTGGCTGAGCACTGCGATCTGGGGCGCCAAGGTGATCTGCGGCGTGAAGTACCGCATCACCGGCATGGAACACGTGCCGACCGCGGCCGACAGCAAGGCTGCCGTGATCCTGGCGCCCAAGCACCAGTCGACCTGGGAGACCTTCGCCTTCCCGGCGATCATGCCGCACCCGCTGTGCTATGTGTTCAAGCGCGAGCTGTTGTGGATCCCATTCTTCGGCTGGGCCATCGGCAGCCTGGACATGATCCACATCGACCGCAGCAAGCGCAACCAGGCCTGGAGCAAGGTGGCCGAGCAGGGCCAGCAGCACATGGCCAAGGGCAACTGGGTCATCATGTTCCCGGAGGGCACACGCTCGGCTCGCGGCGAGCAGGGCGACTACAAGACCGGTGCCTCGCGGCTGGCCATCACGGCCGGCGTGCCTGTCGTGCCGATTGCCGTCAGCTCGGCCAAGTGCTGGCCACGCAAGAGCTTCCTGCTGCGCCCCGGCATGATCGACGTCTCCATTGGCCCGCCCATCCCCTCCGTTGGCCGCAAGCCCGACGAATTGATGCGCGAAGTCGAAGCCTGGATCGAAACCGAGATGCGGCGCATCGACCCCGAAGCCTACGCAAGCCGTTGAGTCACTAGAATCGCCGCTCATGGCCCCACGCCGTGACGCCGCCTTGCCGCGCCAGATGTCCTTGTTCGACCTGATCGACGCGGCGTTCCCGTCGCTGACCGGTGCGTTCACCGCGCCGTCAACCCCGGCACCAGCCGCGCTGTCCCAGCCCCCAGCTGTCCAGCCCCCACCGCCTGCGCCGCCCCCCGGCCCGCGGCCGTTCGATTACACCCATGCCAAGGCCGACCGCGAGATCCGGCTGGGCGACTGCCGGGTGGGCTACCTGCTGCGCCGTGCGCGCCGAAAATCCATCGGCTTTTCCATC
>NZ_VIDT01000842.1 GCF_006519715.1 Ideonella azotifigens | reverse complement strand
GTGGCCGCGGCCGGCCACATGGGCGCGCAGGCGCTGGCCACCCATGCCTACGTGATGCAGGTCATGTACTGGCTGCTGCTGTTTGGCGCAGCCACCGGCCTCGCGGTCGAGATCGTGGTCGGGCACCTGATTGGCGCCGGCCAGCTGCACGAGGCCCACCAACTGGTGCGCAAGGCGCTGGGCCGGGGCATTGTCGTCAGCCTGTGCCTGGCCTTGCTGGCCGCACTGGCCGGCCGCCACTTGCTGGGCCTGTTCACCGAAGATGCGGAGATCCTGCGCAACGGCGCCTTGCTGCTGTGGCTCACGGTGCTGGTCGAACCCGGCCGCACCTTCAACCTGGTGGTCATCAACGCGCTGCGCGCCGCCGGCGACGCCCGCTACCCGGTGATCGCCGGCACCGGTTCGTTGCTACTGGTGCTGGCCGGCGGCAGCTGGCTGCTGGGCGTGCACCTCGGCCTGGGCCTGCCGGGCCTGTGGCTGGCCTATGCATGCGACGAATGGATACGCGGCCTGCTGATGTGGCGCCGCTGGGCCAAGCAAGCCTGGGTGCCCCACGCCCGCGCGACGCATCGCGCGTTGCGCCGGGATCGCCATGATGGCGACGTCAACCTGGCCGCAGCCTAGCGAGCCAGCAGCCGGCGCCGGGCCGCCCCAAGCGGCTGCGCAACCCGCTTGGCGGGTGGTCTCGCGTACTCGCGGGACCGGGTGCCTCAGCTCAAGCGGCGCGTCGCAGGCGGAGCAAAGCCGCGCCCAACTCACCGCGCAGCACCAGCACATCGCCTTCGAGCACACCCGAGCGGGTCTGCTCCAGCAGGCGCAGGAACTGGTCTTCGTTTTCCATCACCGGCGTGCCCATGCAGAGCTTGCGGGTGGCGGCCAACGGGCCGAAGCGCAGTTGCTCGCCTTCGATCTGCAGCTTGCCGCCAAAGCCGTTGCAGCCGCCCGAGCCGCTGACCTGCGTGGCGCTGATGAACTGCAGCGACGGCAGGCCGCCGCCAGGCGTGGCACTGCTGTCCAGGCTGATCGCGATCCAGCGACTGCCGACCAGCTCGTGCAATGCGCTTGGCGTCGAGACGGGCGCCTTGGCGCCACTGGCCGTCGGCGCGCTGCCGCAGCCCCCCAGCAAACCGGCACCGGCCCCGGTGCACAGCGCGGCGGTCAGGCCCCACCCGGCCATCCATCGCTTCATGATCAACCTCTTTCCGATGTGTCAGCGCTCACAAGAAGATGCAGGCTGCAGCACCATTTTCTCATCCCCTGGCGTTGTCAGGGCCTGGCCGCGCTGACCTCGATCTCCACCAGCCAGCCCGGGTTCACCAGCCCGGCGACCTTGACCGTCGAGCGCACCGGCAGGTTGGGCTGGGCTGCACTGCCGAAAAACTGGCGGTAGCCGTCCATGAAGCCGTCGAAATCCATCGCGCCGTTCAGCGCCGGGTCGCCGACCAGGAACACCTGCATGCGCACCACGTCCTTCATGCCCAGCTTCAGCGCAGCCAGCGTGGCCTCGATGGCTTTCAGCGTGCTGACGGTCTGCACGCGGGTATTGCCAAACGAGGCCACGCTGTTGGGCGCTGCGGCCGGATCGGCCACCGTCGGGCCGGCGCCGCTGAGGTGAACCATCGTCACGCCGGCCGGCACTTCGACCGCGCGGGCAATCGGAAAGTCGGAGTTCGGGATCTTGTAGCGGATGACTTCGGCGGCCTGCGTGGCGCCCGCCAGCAGCAATGCGGCGACGGCGAAGAGGGGGGCTTTGGGCATGAGGTTCTCCAATTCGAATTCAGCGCTGGCGCTTCACGTCCGCGGCCGTGACAGGCAGCGGCAAGGGCTCGCCAGCCGCGGGCCTGGGCCCGAACTGCTGGCGCACGAAGTTGACGACCGCCGCGACCTGCACGTCTTCCATGAACTCGCCGACGGGCGGCATCGCCCTGCGGCCGTGCAGCACGTTGTGGATCACGTATTCGGCCATGCCGGCGCGCACGTTGCCGCGCAGCGCCGGGTAGGCCCCCGCGCCTTGTGCGCCCTGCCCCTGGTCCATGTGGCAGCCCTGGCAGGCGGCGCGGTAGAG
>NZ_VIDT01000841.1 GCF_006519715.1 Ideonella azotifigens | reverse complement strand
CGCCTTCCCGCAGTCCCGCTGCCCGGCGCCACCCCGTCCGCCGACGGTTGGCAGGAAGTGCTGATGCCCATCGAATCCATCGAACACGGCGCACGGCAGTTGCTGGGCTGGGGCGCCGAAGTGGAAGCGCTGGCACCGGCCGAGTTGCGCGCACTGGTGCTGAGCATGGCGCAGGCGGTGGTGGCGCGACTGGAAGCCAGCGGCGCGGCGATCTGACCGGACTGCCGGTTCGCAAATTTCGCGTATTTCGAGCCAGCGGCTAAACTTCTCTGCATGAAGGCTGCATCCAAACCCGGCACCACGGCCTTGACCGTGAACATCGAGATCGATCCGCTGATCGAAGTTGTTCGTCGCCACGTGAAGCTCTCGGCGCAGGCCAGCCGCCTGATCCGGGGCGACCTGGCGAAGCTGTTCCAGCACCCCGAAATCCGCAGCGGCGCCAAACGCGCAGCAGCGAAGCCAACAGCGCCAGCGGATCCCGTGCTGAGCACCCAGGAGGCCGCAGCCCTGGTCGGCATGTCCAGGCCTTACATCGTCGCGCGCATCGAGGCGGGCGACATTCCCCTGCACCAGCGCGTTGGCAATCAGCGCCGGGTGCTGAAGTCGGACGTGCTGGCCTGGCATCAGCGCGAGCAGACGCAGCGCCGGCGGGCCATCGCCCAGCTTGGCGCAGACCTGGACGACGAGATCTTTGCAGGTTGAGCAGCATTGATCCCTGTTGTCGCCGATGCGGACACGCTGTTTGGCGCCACCACGCGGGGCCTGCTGATCCACCTGGACTACCGCGGTGCCATACGCCTGCACTGGAGCCCACTGATCCTCGATGAACTGAGCCGCGCCCTGGTCGACACCGGGCGCAAGCCGGATCTTGCTTCCGCCAGACGCCACGAAGCGCTGATGCGCACGGCGCTGCCCGAAGCCGAGATCGCGACGGCTCAGGTCCAAGCTCAGTTCAGCGCAGTTGCCACTGCCATGCGCTCGGCGAAAGACATTCATGTCGCCGCCTGCGCGCAAGCCGTGCGCATCGGGCTGTCCGGACTCGACGCACCTGTGGTCCACCTCGTCACCCACAACCTGCGCGACTTTGGCATTCGCAAGCTCTCTGCCCTCGGCATCAAGGTCATGCGCCCGGACGTTTTTCTGACTGCGCTGTTCGAACAGTCGCCCCGTGAACTGGCATCGGCCTTTGCGTCCCTGCGCGCCACGCTGCGCTCAGCGCCCACACCCGAGCTGTTGTTGTCACGACTGGCCGCCGACGGACAGTCGCAGGCAGCGGCAGCCTTGCTCAAACGCTGGCAGCAAGACGACTTCGCGCTTTGAGAGATTGGGTTCGTGCAGGCCCTGTTGTCACCTGAGGGTCAGCCAACCGACACCTGGGCGGCGCACACTTCGGTTGCCATGCGCACGCCGCCGTTGATCGCCATCGAGGCCTTGTTGGCTGCCGCCGAAACCGGCAGCTTCAGCTTGGCGGCGGAGCGCTTGGCGATCAGCGCTTCGGCGCTGTCGCGGCGCATCCAGTCACTGGAGAGCGCGCTGGGCCGGCCCTTGTTTGTGCGTGGGCCGGGCAGCGCGCTGGCATTGACTGCCGCGGGCCGGCAGTACCTGCAGGCGGTGCATGGGCCGCTGCGGGCGATTGCCGATGCCGGGCTGGCGCTGCAGGGCCAAACACAGGCGCCGGTGCTCAGGCTGATGGCTTCGCATTCGCTGGCCACCGGCTGGCTGGCGCCTCGGCTGGGCCAACTGGGCGACCTGCTGGGCGGCTGCGAGATCGAGTTGCTGATTGGCCGCACGCCTGCCGAACTGCTGCGCTGCGGCGCGGACCTGGGCTTGCTGGCAGGCCCACTGGAAAACGCTCACGCGACGGAGCTGGCCACGCGCCCGTTGGTGGAACTGACCGCAGTGCCGGTGGCTGCACCGCCGCTGGCGCAGGCCTTCGCGGGCAGCAGCGAAGTCCTGGTACCGCAAGTCCTGGGCTCACGCCGGTTGGCGGTGCGGGAACCCGGTGACCTCTGGCCGCACTGGGCCCGGGAGGCCGGTTGGCGTGGCGAGGTTGCCCCCAGCGCCAGCAGCTTC
>NZ_VIDT01000840.1 GCF_006519715.1 Ideonella azotifigens | reverse complement strand
CAGCAGGCCGCAGTGCCGGTGCAGGTGAGCCTGACCTCGCTCTCGTTCGCCGACGCGCAGCATGGCTGGGCCACCGGACATTTCGGCGTGCTGCTGCGCACGCAGGACGGTGGCGCCCGTTGGCAGCGCATGATGGACGGCACCCGCGCCGCCGAACTGCTGCTGAACGAAGCCAGCGACGACAGTCAGCGCGCAGTTGCGCAGCGCCGCCTCAAGGAGGGGGCCGACAAGCCCTTCTTCGACATCGCCCTGGCGGGGGGGCGTTGGCTGGCCGTCGGCGCCTATGGCATCGCGCTGCAGACCCGCGACGGCCAGGCCTTCCATGGCTTGACGCCGCGCCTGCCCAATCCCAGGCAGCTGCACCTCTATGGCATCCGCGCCGCTGGCGAGCGCGTGTTCATCGTGGGCGAGCAGGGCCTGTTGCTGCGTTCGGTGGACAGCGGCGAGAGCTTCGAGGCACTGCCTTCGCCCTACAAGGGAAGCCTGTTCGGCCTGCACCTCACCGCCGCCGGCAGCGTGATCGCCTTCGGCCTGCGCGGCAACGTGTGGCGCTCGGCCGACCACGGCGAGCATTGGACCCAGGTGCCGATGCCGCATCCGGTGTCCGTGAGCGCGGCCACTGCGCTGCCTGGTGGAGGCTTTGCGCTGGTGACACAGAACGGCGAGCTGCTGGTGAGCCGCGACGACGGTGCCACGCTGAGCCTGGCTGCACAGGCGCAGCCCTTTCCGGCCGCCGCGCTGGCGGCGACCACGGGCGGCGAGCTCGTCGTCACCGGTCTTCGCGGCCTGCAGCGCCGCCCCAAGGTCTGAACCCCAACCGATTACGAGTACCCCGTGGCCATCTCCACTGACGACAGCACCCAGCCGGTCATCCAGCGACTGGAAGACTTCGACCCCGCGAGCGGATCGCGCACCGAGCGCCTGTTCTTCAACCACCGCCCCTGGGTGCTGTTGCTGTGCCTGCTGGCCACACTGGTGCTGGGCTGGCAGGCCGCGCGCATCGGCCTGGCCGCGAGCTTCGAGAAGACCATCCCCACGCATCACCCCTACGTGCAGAACTTCCTCAAGCATCGCGAGCAGCTGGCGGGTGGCGGCAATGCGCTGCGCGTTGCGGTGGCCGCGAAGCAGGGCACGATCTTCGACCCCGGCTACCTCGACACGCTGCGCCAGATCAACGACGAGCTGTTCCTGATGCCCGGCGTGGACCGGCCGTTCATCAAGAGCCTGTGGACCGCCAACACGCGCTGGGTGGCCGTGACGGAAGACGGCCTGGACGGCGACACCGTGATGAGCGACCGCTACGACGGCAGCCCCGCCGCGCTGGCGGAGGTTCGCGCCAACGTCGAGCGCTCGGGCGAGATCGGCCAGCTGGTCGCGGCCGACTTCAAGAGCAGCATTGTCTACGTGCCGCTGCTGGACAAGGACCCGCGCACCGGCGCGCCGCTGGACTACGGCGACCTCGGCCGCCGGATCGAGGAGCTGCGCCAGCGCCACACCAACGGGAAGGTGGACATCCACATCGTCGGCTTCGCGAAGGTGATGGGTGACCTGATCGAAGGGGTGCACCAGGTGGCCCTGTTCTTCCTGGCGGCGCTGGCCATTTGCGCCGGCGTGCTCTTCGGCTACACGCGCTGCGCGCGCTCGACGTCCATCGTCGTTGCCTGCTCGCTGGTCGCGGTCGTCTGGCAGCTGGGCCTGCTTCGCCTGCTGGGCTACGCGCTGGATCCGTACTCGGTGCTGGTGCCCTTCCTCGTGTTCGCCATCGGCATGAGCCACGGCGCGCAGAAGATGAACGGCATCCTGCAGGACGTTGGCCGCGGCACGCACCGCGTGGTGGCGGCGCGCTACACCTTCCGCCGCCTGTTCGCCGCCGGCCTGACGGCACTGCTGTGCGATGCGGTGGGCTTCGCCGTGCTGGCGCTGATCGACATCCGTGTGATCCAGGAGTTGGCCATCAACGCCAGCATCGGCGTCGCGTTGCTGATCTTCACCAACCTCGTGCTGCTGCCGGTGCTGCTCTCCTACGTCGGCGTCAACCCGCAGGCCGCGCAGCGCAGCCTCAGGCAGGAGCAGG
>NZ_VIDT01000084.1 GCF_006519715.1 Ideonella azotifigens | reverse complement strand
CGGCATGTTTCGCACGCGTCTTTCCTTGGCATTTGCGGCGCTGGTGGCGCTGGTGTTTGTGCAGGCCGGCTTTGTCTATTGGGGCGCGAACCGCGTCAATGACTATGCCCAGCACAGCCGGCTGGCCAGCGACATCCTCTCGGAACTGCTGGAGCTTTCGGCCAACAAGCAGCGCCTGCGCGTCTGGGCTTCGCAGCGCCTGATGAATGCGGAGGCTTCGGTGGAGGTGCGTGACCAACTCGTGACTCGCATCCAGTCCAGCGCCGGCAAGCTCAAAGGCCTGGCGCGACGCGACCATGCCTTGTGGATCGAATTCTCGGCCCGGGAGGACACCCCCATCCCGCCGGATGTGCCCAAGCTGGTGGCCGTGACCGATTTGCTGGACCAGAACATCACCGCGGTGCAGTCGCGCCTGATGCGCCTGACGCCGATGGACCACGGCGCCGAGTTCGCGGCGGTGTGGCACGAGCTCAACGAGGTGTTCGACATGGCGGGCGGACGGGATCTGCGCGAGCTGGTCAACGGCGCAATCGAACGCCAGCGGGTGGTCGTTCCGGAGGCCCGCGCCGCCACCGAGCGCGGGCTGGATGCCTTGCGCCGGCAGGCCATTGGCATGGCGGTGACGATGCTGGCGGTGGCGGCTGCATTGGCCCTGCACCTGAACCGGCGCCTGAAGCAGCCGCTGGACCGGTTGCTGATCGGTACCCAGGCGCTGCAGGCTGGCGAGCTGGGCCATCGCATGGCGATCGGTTCGAGAGATGAGTTCGAGCGGGTGGCCGAGAGCTTCAACCAGATGGCGGCCGAGCTGCAGCAGCATCGCAAGGCGGCCGACGAGGCGCGTCACCGGCTGGAGGCCGCCGTGCAGGACCGCACCGCGGAGCTGCGCGTCGCGCATGACGCCTTGCAGCGCGTGGACCAGCGGCGGCGCCAGTTGTTTGCCGATCTCGGGCACGAGCTGCGCACGCCGGCAACGGCAATCCGCGGCGAGGCCGAGATCGCCCTGCGCGGCCAGGACAAGCCGGTGGAGGAATACAAGCAGTCACTGGCCCGCATCGTGGGCGGCGTGGGTCAGCTGACCGGCGTGATCGACGACTTGATGCTGATCGCCAGGGCCGAGGTGGACCAGCTGGTGATGCAGCCGCATGAGCTGGACCTGCTGGTCTTGCTCGGCGAGGTGGCCGAGCAGGCCGAAGCCCTGGGCCAGCCGCAGGGCGTGCGGGTGCTGCTGGAGCCAGGCGCTGCGCCGCAGGGCCGGCTGCCCACCGAGCTGCCGGTGCATGCGGATGCGGAGCGGCTGCGCCGGGCGGTGATGATCGTGCTGGACAACGCGGTGCGCTATTCGCGCCCCGGTGGCGCAGTGAGGCTGGGATGGCAGGTGTCGCCGCGGGAAGTGATGCTGCTGGTGAGCGACGAGGGCATTGGCATTGATGCCGACGAGCTGCCGCTGGTGTTCGAGCGCTTCACGCGCGGTCGCCGCGCGCGGGCGTACCGGGCAGACGGCACTGGCATCGGCCTGTCGATCGCCCAGACCATCATTGCCGCCCACCAGGGCAGCATCCACATCGACAGTCGGGTTGACCACGGCACCCAGGTTCGCATGGTGCTCCCGCTGTTACCGCGGGCCCTGCAGGCGCTGTCCGAGGGCTTGTCGGCATGAACATCCTGGTGGTGGAAGACGACGCGCGGGTGGGCGACTTCCTGCTGCGCGGCTTGCGTGCCGAGGGCTATGCCGTGCAGCTGGCCCGCACCGGCCCGGAGGGCCTGGCGCTGGCCCGCGCCGATGACAGAGCCTTGCTGATCCTGGACCTGATGCTGCCGGGCATGAGCGGAATGGAGGTTTGCCAGACGCTGCGGGCCGAAGGCTTTCAGGTCCCGGTGCTGATGCTCAGTGCGATGAACCAGACCGAGGACAAGGTGAACGGCTTGCGCCTGGGCGCGGACGACTACCTGACCAAGCCCTTCGCCTTCGAGGAGTTGCTGGCCCGCATCGAGGCCCTGCTGCGCCGGGGCCGGCAGCAGCGACCGCGCGCCGCCACGCTGCAGGTGGCCGATCTGCAGCTGGACCGCGAGCGCATGCACGTCAGCCGGGCCGGCCGGACTGTGGTGCTGACCGCCAAGGAGCTGGCATTTCTGGAGCTGCTGATGAGCGCGCCCGGCCGGGTCTACAGCCGCGAGCGCATCCTGGCCAATGTCTGGGGCACCAATGAAGATCCACTGACCAATGTGGTGGACGTGTACGTGCGGCGCCTGCGCAGCAAGATCGACGAAGGCCACGCGCTGACCCTGCTCAAGACGGTGCGGGGCTTTGGCTACAAGCTGGACGCCGAACCCAGCTGAGAAGCTCGCGCGAGGGGACGGCGCGCAGTTCACCTGCCGTTCATCTTCGCGTCAGTGCCTGTTCATGGCGCCTCGTGGCTGCTGTTCATCCAGCACCCGAAGAATGAGTTCCTGTGACGCAAGGCCCTCGGGCAGGGCGTCACTTCATTCAACTCATTGCTTCGAGCACGTCACGACATGAAATTCTCGACACTCTCCCCCTTGTTCGCGGCTGCCAGCCTGGCGCTGGGCTTGTCCACACCTGCGCTGGCGCAGGACGACGCCGGCACGAGCGCCATCTGCCAGGCGACCAGCGAACAGCAGGTGGCGGCCCTGTTTGATCGCTGGAACGCCTCGCTGCGCACGCTGGATCCGGACAAGGTGGTGGCCAACTATGCCCCCGACGGTGTGTTGCTGCCCACCGTCTCCAATGAGCCGCGGACCAGCCCGGCAGAGATTCGCGACTATTTCGTCAAGTTCCTGAAATCGGAACCACAGGGCACGATTGACAAGCGCCTCATCAGGATCGGCTGCAACGTGGCGCAGGACGTCGGCACCTACACCTTCCAGTTCAAGGACGGCCAGACGGTGAAGGCGCGCTACACCTATGTCTATGAATGGGAGAACGGCCAGTGGCTGATCGCCCACCATCACTCGTCTGCGATGCCGGAGCCTGTGGCCGGCGCCAAATGAGCCACGTGCCAGGCAAGGCCAGGCCTGCCGATTGCCCCTGAACAATGCGACCGCAGCCTGCGAAGGTTCGTGTTGCTGCAGCAAAGGAGCTTCCGCGATGAAACACCTCAGTCATGCCCAGTGGATGGGCGCAGTCAAAGTGCTGCTGGCCGTGGGCCTGGCAGCCGCGGCCATAGACGCCTTGGCGCTGGACCGCGGTACCGGCCCGCTGGGCCAGCCTTTCGTGATGGGTGGCATTGGCCAGGACGAGCAAGGCCAGATCGAGCACGAACGCGCCGGCTTCACGTTGAAGGTACTCACCGCAGCGCCCTCGGGCGAATTCCTCGCCGACGTCCGCACCCGCATCGTCGGCCCCAATGAGCAGGTCTTCTTCGACCGCAAGCTCAGCGGCCCGGTGCTGCTGATCAACCTGCCACCCGGTCACTACCAGGTGCAGACCGCATTCAAAGGCAAGCAGGAAGCCAAGCCGGTTGACCTGCGCGCTGGCCAGCAAGCCTCGCTGGATTTCCGCTTCAATCCGGAGTGAGGCTGCTCATCCCTTGAAACCGCCGTCCGCGAGGAAGGTGATTTCTTCCGGTGTGGATACGCGCCCCAGCACCGCATTGCGATGCGGAAAGCGCCCGAAGCGGGCAATGATGACGCGGTGCTTCACCGCGGCCCGCTGGGTGCTCGCATCCACCCCGGCGCACAGCGCCACGCAGCGCTGCTGGTCCGCCAAGTGCTCCGAGTGCATGAACGGCATGTAGAAAAACGGCCGCAGCAACTCTTCCACCTGCCGGTCAAACCCCTTCGCGATGGCCTGGTCGGCCGTCTCCCGCGCCAGCGCATCCGTCTCATACGCGCGCGGCGTGTCGCGGAAGGCATTGCGCGGAAACTGGTCCAGCAACAGCACCAGCGCCAAGGCCCCTTCGGCCGTCAATGACCAGCCGATCAGGTAACCCCGCAAGGCCGCTTCATGCGCTGGCAGAAAGCGTTGCTTGAATTCGGCATCAAACGACGTGCTTTTGGAGAACCAGCGTTTGCGACCGGCGGCTTGCCAGAAGCCGACCACTTCGCTGGGCCGGTGAGTCTGCGGCAGGGCCGGCGGCGTGTCGATGATGGCGCTGGTCATGAGGTGAACTTTCTCTCGCTCGATGGCTGGGTGGTCTTGCTGTCCATTCACGCCAAGCGTTGGCTTTTCTTGCGCTGATGGACCGGTTATCGTGCAGCCGGTTCCGGTCGGACGAAACTCGCCGCGTGCTTTGAGCACCCAATCAACATGCAGGAATTTATTCGAGGTCAGCTTGGTTTCTGCCGCGGCGTCCATCCTTGCTGAGGTCATCGGCCCTCTCGTCTCGTTTGTGTTCGAGGCCTGCGCGCATTTACTCCTCGGGAGTGTGCGGCCGTGGCGCTATGTTCTGTCGCCTGAATTCCGAGCCGACTTCGACACCCGATTCGCAAATGTCCACCCGATATTCAAGTGGTGGAATTTGCTCGGGGGCGGCCTGTTGCTGTTTGCCAGTTTGGCAGTGGTGACCGGTCTTCTCTGGTTCTTCTTTCAAGGCCAGTCCGAAGTCGAACCCGCCGGCCACAGCTGGCAAGCTGTCAAAAAGGCTGAGCAGGTGGTCATCGACAAATTGAAGAATCGTCAGGCGACCCAGCCATGACCTCCAGCCTGGCCTCCAAATGCGACGCTTGGTTTCGCAGAGCAACCAAGCGGTGCGACGCATGAGCTCGCGTGCCGTCGATGGTGTCCTGTCCCTTGTCCTGGGCGGCGGGGCGTTGATCGTTGCCGAAGGGATCCGAGCCCTGGAACCAACCTGGCCACTTCGGCCGGGTCTGTTGCTGCGCATCGCTGATTCGCTGGGTCTGTTGCGAGTGTCGGAAGCCGATCGCAGCTTCCAGGCCATGGGCATCGGCTCCGTCGACGACACGCGTGCGTTGGCGGCGGCAGCGGTCTACGTGGTCTACCTGACGCTGGCTTCCGCGCTTTACGCTGCGTGGAGCGTGTGGCGGGAAGACGATTCGCTCTACCCGGCTGCGGGGCTGGTGTGCGGCGCCTGCGCGCTTCATGTGCTGGCGCCGTTGGCTGGCATGGTGCTCTTGGTCACGGGCAGCACGGCGCTGCTGACGCTGCGCCGTGCTGTGTGGCGAAAGAGCAGGCGTATGCCAGGCTGACCGCTCAGCCGGCCCCGCCCCGAATCGCCTCAATCTGCATTGTCAGTTCCCAGCATTCCAAGGATTCAGGAACGCCACTTTCGCATGTGCGAACTCCGAGACGCAACACCCAGTGCCCTGGGAGGGGTGGCTTGTCTGACTTCGTATTGCCCATTGGTCACCTCAGATTCCTGGCTGGCCTGACCACAATACAGGGTGCGCTCTTGGCTTCCAACGGTTCTCCACTTGGCCGAGCCCGTGGGTGATGAGCTCGTCCGAGGCCGATCAACCCCCGCCCTGGATGGCCTCGATCTGCTCGGTCAGCTCCAGCCAGCGTTCTTCGCCCATTGCGATCTCGGCCTGGGCGTGGCTGAGTTGGCGGCCGAGGTCGGCGATCTTGGGGCCGGCGAGGCCGGGTTGGGCGAGTTGGGTTTCGAGCGAGGTTTTTTCGGCGTTGAGCTTTTCAAGTTTCTTGTCGAGACCGGCCAGCTCGTTGCGCATTGGGCGGGTCTGGTCGGCCAGCTTGGCGCGGTTCTGGGCGGCGTTCTTGCGGTCGTCGCGGCTGGCGGGGGCCGGCGCGGCAGCGGGCTTGGGGGCTGATTTGGCGACGGGCGCAGGCGCCACCGGCGCAGGTGCGGCTGCCTTTTCGGCTGCCTTTTCAGCTTTCGCGGCCTTGCCACTCAGCGAGCGCTGGGCCTCACGGCTGCGTTCGAGCAGCCAGCGCTGGTAGTCGTCCAGGTCGCCATCGAAAGGCTTGACGACGCCGTCGGCCACCATCCAGAACTCGTCGCAGACTTCGCGCAACAGTGCGCGGTCGTGGCTGACCAGCATGACCGTGCCTTCGAACTCGTTGAGCGCCATCGAGAGCGCTTCGCGGGTCTGCAGGTCCAGGTGGTTGGTCGGTTCGTCCAGCAGCAGCAGGTTGGGGCGCTGCCAGACCAGCGTGCCCAGCACCAGGCGGGCCTTCTCGCCGCCCGAGAGCGTGCCGACCTGCTGGTGCACCATTTCGCCGACAAACCGGAACTGGCCGAGGAAGTCGCGCAGTTCCTGCTCGCGGGCGTTGATGCCCAGGCTTTTGGCGGTGCGCACCATGTGCTGCAGCGGCGTGTCGTCGCTGTGCAGCAAGTCCATTTCCTGCTGCGCGAAGTAGCCGATGGCCAGGCCCTTGCCCTCGACCATGGTGCCGGCCAGGGCCGGGTGCGCGTGGGCAATCGTCTTGACCACGGTGGACTTGCCCTGGCCGTTGGCGCCCAGCACGCCAATGCGCTGGCCGGCCAGCACGGTGCGGTTGATGCCGTGCACGATGGCCTTGTTCGAGCCGTCTTCGTTGGCGCCGATGTAGCCGCAAACGACGTCGTTCATCGCCAGCATCGGGTCCGGCAGGCTCAGCGGTTCGCGGAATTCGAAACTGAAGTCCGCGGCGGTCAGCACCGGCGCCAGCTTTTCCATGCGCTCCAGTGCCTTCACGCGGCTCTGGGCCTGCTTGGCCTTGCTGGCCTTGGCCTTGAAGCGGTCAATGAACTTTTGCAGGTGGGCCACGCGCTCCTGCTGCTTGCCGTAGGCGGCGGCCTGCTGCTCCATGCGCTCGGCGCGCATTTCCTCGAAGCGGGTGTAGTTGCCGCCGTAGCGCGTGAGCTTGGCGTCTTCCAGGTGCAGCGTGACGGTGGTGATCGCGTCCAGGAACTCGCGGTCATGGCTGATCATCAGCAGCGTGCCGGTGTAGCGCTTGAGCCAGCCTTCCAGCCAGACCAGGGCGTCCAGGTCCAAGTGGTTGGTCGGCTCGTCCAGCAGCATCAGGTCGCTCGGGCACATCAGTGCGCGGGCCAGCTGCAGGCGCATGCGCCAGCCGCCGGAGAAGCTGTTGACCGGCGCTTCGAGCTGGTCGACGCGGAAGCCCAGGCCCATCAGCAAGGTGTGGGCGCGGGCGCGGGCGTCGAAAGCGCTGGCTTCTTCCAGTTTCAGGTAGGCGTGGGCCATGGCCTCGCCGTCGTCTGCCGCCAGCGCAGCGGCCAGTTCGGCCTCGGCTTCCATCAGCGGGATGTCGCCCTGCATCACGAAGTCGGTGGCGGCATCTTCGGTTTCGGGCATGTGCTGGGCGACCTCGCCCATGCGCCAGCGCGCGGGGATGTCGAAGTCGCCGGCATCGGCGCCCAGGCGGTTGGCCAGCAGCGCGAACAGGCTGGACTTGCCGGCGCCGTTGCGGCCGACCAGGCCGATCTTCTCGCCAGGATTGAGGGTGACGGTGGCGCTGTCCAGCACCACCTTGACGCCGCGGCGCAGCGTCACATTGCGAAGAGTGATCATGTTCGGGAAAGGGGAACAGCAGGCGAGGAGGGCTGCATCAGCAGGGCCTCGCGGGTCAGGAGCAGCACATCGTCGTCGCCGGCACTGGTGCTGAGCCAGATGGGCGCGAGCTGCGGGAAAGCGGCCTCGAAGTGCGGCTTTTCATGGCCGATCTCCAGCACCAGCAGGCCCTGGTCGCTGAGGTGGGCGGGCGCGTCGCGCAGCAGGCTGCGGATGAAGTCCATGCCGTCGCTGCCGCCGGCCAGCGCGAGCGTGGGCTCGGCCAGGTATTCGGGCGGCAGTTGGGCCATCGATTGGCTGTTCACATAGGGCGGGTTGCAGAGGATGAGGTCGAACACGCGGCCACCGGTGGCAGCCAGGCCGTCGCCCTGGACCAGCAAGATGCGGTCCTGCAGGTGATGGCGTTCGACGTTGACGCGGGCCACGGCCAACGCGTCGGCGGAAAGGTCGGCACCGACGACTTCGACCTCGGGCCAGGCCATGGCCGCCAGCACGGCCAGGCTGCCGTTGCCGGTGCACAGGTCCAGCACCTGGCGGGTCTTGTCGGTGAGCCAGGGGTCGATGCTGGCGTCGGCCAGGCATTCGGCGATCAGGGAGCGCGGCACGATGACACGCTCGTCCACCGTGAACGGCACGCCTTGCAACCAGGCTTCGCCGGTGAGGTAGGCGGCGGGCTTGCGGGTTTCGATGCGCCGGGCGATCAATGCCATGGCCTTGGCCACGTCGGGCTCGGGCACCGTCACGTCGCCGCTGGCGTCGTCGCTGTCCAGCGGCAAATGCAGCGACCACAGCACCAGCCAGGCGGCCTCGTCGTGTGCGTTGGTCGTGCCGTGCCCAAATGAAACGCCCGCCTCGGTCAGGCGGGCGGCTGCAGCGGTGATCAGGTCGGAGATCGTCATGTGAGCAGCAGTTCCAGCGTGCGGCGGTAGATGTTCTTCAGCGGTTCGATGGCATCGACGCGCACGTGTTCGTCGACCTTGTGGATGGTGGCGTTCACCGGGCCGAACTCGACCACCTGCTCGCAGGCCTTGGCGATGAAGCGGCCATCGGACGTGCCGCCGGTGGTGGACAGCGTGGCGGCCACGCCGGTCTCGGCCTGGATGGCCTGCACCAGCGCGCCGACCAGGCTACCGACGGGCGTCAGGAAAGGTTCGCCGCCGAGGGTCCAGTCGATGCGCCATTGCAGCTCGTGGCGGTCCAGCACCTGGGCCACGCGGGCCTTCAGGCTCTCGGGCGTGGAGGCGGTGGAGAAGCGGAAGTTGAAGTCCAGCACGGCTTCGCCCGGGATGACGTTGGTCGCACCGGTGCCTGCGTGCAGGTTGGAGGCCTGCCAGGTGGTGGGCGGGAAGTATTCGTTGCCTTCGTCCCAGTGCATGGCCGCCAGCTCGGCCAGCGCCGGCGCCAGCAGGTGGATGGGGTTGCGCGCCAATTGCGGGTAGGCCACGTGGCCCTGCACGCCGGTGATCGTGAGCTTGCCCGAGAGCGAGCCGCGGCGGCCGTTCTTGATCATGTCGCCCAGCGTGTCGACCGAGGTCGGCTCGCCGACGATGCAGCAGTCCAACGCCTCGCCGCGGGCCTTCAGCGCCTCGATGACCTTGGCGGTGCCGTCCACCGACGGGCCTTCCTCGTCGCTGGTCAGCAGGAAGGCGATGCGGCCGGCGTGGCCAGGCTGGGCCTTCACGAATTCCTCGGCGGCGACCACCATCGCGGCGACCGAGGTCTTCATGTCGGCCGCGCCGCGGCCATAGAGCTTGCCGTCGCGGTAGCTGGGCACGAACGGGTCGCTGTTCCAGCGGTTCAGTGGGCCGGCGGGCACCACGTCGGTGTGGCCGGCGAAGACCATGGTGGGGCCTGGGCGGCTGCCGGTGTGCACGGCCCAGAGGTTGTCGACGCGGAAGTCGTCCGGGCCAAACGGCATCTGCTCGCAGCTGAAGCCGGCGGCTGCCAGCCGCTGGGCGATCACGCCCTGGCAGCCGAAGTCGGCCGGCGTCACGGACGGGCGGGCGATCAGGTCTTCAAGCAGGTGCAGGGTGGCGGACATGGGCAACAACAGGGCAGGGCCGAAAAGGACCGCAGGCCACCGCAGTGCGCGGTGGGCAAGGCAACAACAGGGGCGGCACTTGCCGCAGAACTTCAGCGGGTGCGGGCGCTGATGCCGGGCGTGCGCGGCGCCTCCTGCACCACGTCCAGCGTGATTTCGGTGAACGAGGGCGTGTCCGGCTCGACCTTGACCGGCGGCACGCGCGAGACCGGCGCGCTGTCGTTCTGCAGGCGCCAGAGCAGGTTGGTCGGCGAGTCGGCATGCACCAGCGCTTCTTCGCGCGACACCAGGCCCTCGCCGATCAAGCGCGCCAGGTCCTGCTCGAAGGTTTGCGAGCCATCTGCAAGCGAACGCTCCATCGCTTCCTTGACGCCTGGGAAGTCGCCCTTCTCGATCATCTCGGAGACCAGCTTGGAGTTCTGCAGCACCTCCACCGCCGGGATGCGCCCGCCCTGCATCGAGCGCAGCAGGCGCTGCGAGACGATGGCCTTCAGCGCCGCGCCCAGGTCGGCCAGCAGCGCACCGCGGGACTCGGGCGTGTAGAAGGACAGGATGCGGCCCAACGCGTGGTAGCTGTTGTTGGCATGCAGCGTGGCCATCACCAGGTGGCCGGAGAGCGCGTACGAGATCGTCGCGGTCATGGTCTCGCGGTCCCGGATCTCGCCGATCATGATGCAGTCCGGGGCCTGGCGCAGCGCGTTTTTCAGGCCCACGTGCAGCGTGGCCGTGTCACGGCCGACCTCGCGCTGGTTCACGATGGAGCGCTTGTTGCTGAACAGGAACTCGATCGGATCTTCGATCGTCAGGATGTGGCCGGAGAGGTGCTGGTTGCGCCACTCCAGCATCGAGGCCATGGTCGTGCTCTTGCCGGTACCGGTGGCGCCGACCATCAGGATCAGCCCGCGCTTTTCCAGCGCCAGCGTGGAGAGCACCGGCGGCAAATGCAGCGTGTCGATCGACGGGATCTTGACGGGGATGCAACGCACCACCGCCGCGATGGTGTTGCGCTGCTTGAAGGCCGAGAGCCGGAAGCCACCCACCTTGGGTACGCCAATGCCGATGTTCAGCTCACCTTCCCGGTCCAGCTCTTCCAGCTGCGCGGGCGTGATCACCTCGGACAGCATGGTGCGCGGCATCAGCGGCGGCAGCACATGATCGGTGACCGGCAGCAACTGGCCGTTGACCTTCAGCAGCACCGGTGCATTGGCCGAGAGGTAAAGGTCGGAAGCGCCTTTTTCCGCCATCAACTGCAGGACACGTTGCATGTTCATCGGACAGCTCTTTCGCGGCAAAAGGTCAGGATGGAGGAAAAAGAATGGGGTGGGCCGGACGATAACCCGGCCCGGCCGCGACATCAGTCGCGCAGCAGCTCGTTGATGCTGGTCTTGGAGCGGGTCTGCGCGTCCACGCGCTTGACGATGATCGCAGCGTACATGCTGTAGGGCGCGCCGTTGGCGGCCGTCTTGGGCAGGTTGCCGCTGACCACCACCGAGCCGCTGGGCACGCGGCCGTAGCTGATCTCACCGGTGGCGCGGTCGAAGATGGGGGTGCTCTGGCCCAGGTACACGCCCATGCCGAGCACCGAGTTCTCTTCGACGATCACGCCTTCGACGACTTCCGAGCGGGCGCCGATGAAGCAGTTGTCCTCGATGATGGTCGGGTTGGCCTGCACCGGCTCCAGCACGCCGCCGATGCCCACGCCGCCCGAGAGGTGCACATGCTTGCCGATCTGCGCGCAGGAGCCCACGGTGGACCAGGTGTCGACCATCGTGCCTTCGTCCACGTAGGCGCCGATGTTGACGTAGGACGGCATCAGGATCGCGCCCTTGGCGACGTAGCTGCCGTGGCGTGCGACGGCCGGCGGCACGATGCGCACGCCGGTCGCGGCAAGTGCCGCGTCGTCCAGGTCGGAGAACTTGGTCGCGACCTTGTCGAAGAAGGTCAACTCGCCCGAGCGCATCGCCGCGTTGTCGGTCAGGCGGAAGCTCAGCAGCACGGCCTTCTTGATCCACTGGTTGACCTGCCACTGGCCCACGCCCTGGCGCTCGGCCACGCGCAGCCGGCCGGCATTCAGCTCGTCAATCGTGTGCTTCACGGCGGCACGCACTTCGGCGGGCGCACTGGCAGGGCTGAACTCGGTGCGCTGCTCCCAGGCGGCGTCGATGGTGGCTTGCAGGTTGGCGGTGGTCATGGGTGAGGCGAATTCTGAAGAATGACGGGCCGGCGGCGGTTGCCGAGGGGCGGTATGGGAAGAGAAGACGTGTCCTCGGTCAGGACAGGCTGCGGACGTGGGCCACGATGCGTTGGGCGGCCTCGGTGCATTCGGCCGTGTCGGCCACCAGCGCCATGCGGATGCGGCCGGCCCCGGGGTTCACGCCATGCGCTTCGCGGGCCAGCAAGCTGCCAGGCAGCACGGCGACATTGTATTGAGCCAGCAGGTCCAGGCTGTAGGCAATGTCATCGCCGCCGTGCAAGTGCTTCGGGATGCCGGCCCAGAGGTAGAAGCCAGCGTCCGGCAGCCGCACGTCCAGCACCTCGGCCAACAGCGGCGTGACGGCGGCGAACTTGGCCCGGTAGGCGGCGCGGTTGGCCTCCACATGCGCCTCGTCGTTCCAGGCGGCAATGCTGGCAGCCTGGATCACCTTGCTCATCGCGCTGCCGTGGTAGGTGCGGTAGAGCAGGAAGGCCTTCATGACCTTGGCGTCTCCCGCGACGAAACCTGAGCGCATGCCGGGCACGTTGCTGCGCTTGGACAGGCTGGACAGCACGATCAGGTTGCGGAAATCGTCCCGGCCCAGCGCCTTGGCGGCTTCCAGCGCGCCCAGCGGCGCGTCTTCGCGGAAGTAGATCTCGGAGTAGCACTCGTCGCTGGCGATCACGAAGCCGAAGCGGTCGCTCAGCTCGAAGAGTTGCTGCCATTCCGACAGCGGCATCACCGCGCCGGTCGGGTTGCCAGGCGAGCAGGCATAGACGAGTTGCGTTCGGGCCCAGGTGGCCTCGTCGATCTGGTCCCAGTCGCAGGCGAAGTTGCGTGCCGGGTTGCTGTTGACAAAGGCGGTGCGGGCGCCGGCCAGCAGCGCCGCACCTTCGTAGATCTGGTAGAACGGATTCGGGCAGACGACCACCGCATCGGCTGCGGTCGGGTCCACCACGGCCTGGGCCAGCGAGAACAGCGCCTCGCGCGAACCGTTGACCGGCAGGATCTGCGTCCTGGCGTCCAGCTGCACGCCGTAGCGGCGGCCGATCCAGCCGGCGACGGCTTCGCGCAATGCCGGCTCGCCTGCGGTGGCGGGGTAGTTCGACAGGCCGGCCAGGTTGCTGCACAGCGCCTCTTCCACCAGCGCCGGCGCCGGGTGTTTGGGCTCGCCCAGGCCCAGGCTGATGTGGCGCAGGGCCGGGTTCGGGACGATGTCTTTGGCGAGCGCATTCAGGCGCTCGAAGGGGTAGGCGTGCAAGCGGCCAAGCAGCGGATTCATCCCGGGATTATCGGCGAGCGTTGCCGGCTTTGCGGCCGGGCGGTGGCGGCTTGGCACGGATCTGGCACGACCCGTCGCCGAGGTGACAGCCTGGCGGGCTTGCCACGCGGCGACAATCCGCCCCGGCGCGGGGCCTTGCTGCAAGGTCGACCTGCGCCGCCAGGCTTTGCCGTGTTGCCTTGCTGTCGCAGCTTGTTGCGTTGTCGATGTCGCCGTTGTCGTCCTTCCCGCTCTGTCTTCCGTGCTGGTGTGTGGCCAGGCCCGCGGCATGACGCGCCGCCGTG
>NZ_VIDT01000839.1 GCF_006519715.1 Ideonella azotifigens | reverse complement strand
AGATGCTCTGCACGTCGGCACGCTGTGCGATCTCGGCCACGCGGTCAGCGGGCAGCAGCACCGACAGCGCGCTGACCGCCAGGTAGCGGTAGTACACCGAGCCACCTGCGGCCAGCACGTGCGCGCGCAGCTCGGTCAGCTCGGGATCCGGCGAGTTGCTGACGACCAGGACGCGCACATAGCGGCCACTGCTGGTGTCGCGCGCCCAGGAGGCGCGTGCGGCGGCAGAGGGGGACTGCAGCACGTCGCGCAAGTCGGTGGCAATCTTGTGCGAGTTGCCGGTCTGCGAATGCGCCGCCTGCGGCCACCACAGTGCCGATATCAGGCCGATCAGCGGCAGCACGGCAACCAGCAGGCGGACGAGGCGGCGCTCGGCCAGGACGACAAAGCGGGTGACGTGGCTCATGCAGAACTCCTGAAGCTCGAGCGCAGGCCCGGTCCGCTTGGCCAGGAATCGCATGCCGCAACCATTGCACAGGGTTGCCAGCGCCGTATGGCGCACACGGCGCGCTCGGCTCAGGGGCCGTGCTGGCCCCGCCGCTTCGTTGGCAACCCCGCTGTCATCGCCCCTGAGGGCCTTAGACCGGAAGCTTTGCGACCCCGACTTTCGTGCGGGTGTGCCTTTGTCTCGATGTCAGTCAATGTATCGACCCGTGGGCCCATCAGACTGAGCAGTTTCCCGGTAAGCACGGCCGCAGAAAGGGCCCGGCGTGATGGAGTTTGCAAAGGACGGGGCAAAGCGGCAAATTCCTGCCGCGTGCGGTTTTGCCATCCACCGGGCATGCGCGCCGCTCGCTCATGCCGCGGTGTCCCGGCCAGGCAAACGCGCCTGCTCCGCCCGCGCCTCTTCCTGCAGCCTCAACACCCGCCGCTGCACCTTGCCGGTGGTCGTCATCGGCAAGGCCTGGATGAACTCGATCTCCTTCGGGTATTCGTAGGGCGCAAGCCGGCCGCGCACATGCTGCTGCAGCGCCTCGACCAGCGCCGCGCTGCCGTCGAAGCCAAGCGCCAGCACCACGTAGGCCTTGACCAGCGCGCCGCGCTCGGCGTCCGGCTTGGGCACCACCGCGGCGTTGGCCACCGCAGGGTGCTTGACCAGACAGTTCTCGACCTCGCTCGGGCCAATGCGGTAACCCGCGGCCTTGAACACGTCGTCGCTGCGGCCCTGGTACCAGAGGTAGCCGTCGGCATCCATCACCGCGCTGTCGCCGGTGCGGCACCAGCCCTGGCCATTGGCCTGCGTGAACTTGGCCTGCGTCGCGGCTTCGCGCCGCCAGTAGCCGAGGAAGACGATGGGATCGGGCTGCCCATGCACATCCAGCCGATGCAGCGCCACATCGCCCGGCGTGCCGCGTGGGCACTCGTTGCCAGCATCGTCGATCACCGCCACACGGTGGCCCGGGTAGGCGCGGCCCATGCTGCCGGGCCGCGGCGGCCAACCCAGGCCTTGGCTGCAGTTGCCCACGATGTAGTTCACCTCCGTCTGGCCGAACATCTCGTTGACCGTCACGCCCAGCGCCTGCTGGCACCAGTGGAAAACCGTGTCGCCCACCGCCTCGCCGGCACTCATCAGCGCGCGCAGCTTCAGCTTGTAGCGTTCACGCGGCGCCGGCACTGCCTTCATCATCGCCTTCAGCGCGGTCGGAAACAGGAAGCTGTTGGTCACACGGTGGCGCTGCATCAGCTCGAAGGCGCGCTCCGGCGAGAAGCGGCCGGCAAAGGCGACGATGGGCACACCGAAGTACAGCGACGGCAGCAGCGCGTCCATCAACCCGCCAGTCCAGGCCCAGTCGGCCGGGCTCCAGAAGACCGCATCGGCCGGCACGCCCGAGGGCCCGAGCTTCACGCGAGAAGCAGGATCGACCAACCAGTTCTGGCTGCAGACGAAACCGCTGAGGTTGCCGATCAGGGCGCGGTGTGGAATCAACGCGCCCTTGGGCGGGCCGGTGGTGCCGCTGGTGTAGATCAGCAATGCGCCGTCGTCCGCCCGCGTGCGCACCGGCGTGAACTCGGCCGACTCGCGCGCCAGCAGCAGGTCCAGCGCCTGTTCGCCCTCGCCAAGCGCCTCGGCCTGA
>NZ_VIDT01000838.1 GCF_006519715.1 Ideonella azotifigens | reverse complement strand
CCTCGGCCGCGATCGACGCGCCGAGAGCAATCTCGGTGCTGGCTTCGACGGCGGCCGGCAGGTCACGCGGCACCGCATCCGATGCCGGGCCGGTGGCTTGGTTCATCTCTGTCGATGAGGACTCGCTCATCAGAAGCGCTCCAGTTCCGGGAAGGCCAGCAAGCCCTTGCGCACATGCATGCGGCCGTATTCGGCGCAGCGGTGCAGCGTGGGGATGACCTTGCCGGGGTTCAGCACGCCAGCCGGATCGAAGGCCGATTTGAGGCGCAGCATCTGCTCGCGCTCCTCGGGGCTGAACTGCACGCACATCGAGTTCAGTTTCTCGACGCCCACGCCGTGCTCGCCGCTGACCGTGCCGCCCATCGCCACGCTGGTCTCCAGGATGTCGGCGCCGAACTGTTCGCAGCGGTGCAGCTGGTCCGGGTCGTTGGCATCGAACAGGATCAGCGGGTGCAGGTTGCCGTCGCCGGCATGGAACACGTTGCAGCAGCGCAAGCGGTACTTCTTTTCCATCCCGGCAATCGCCAGCAGCATGTCGGCCAGGCGCTTGCGCGGGATGGTCGAATCCATGCACATGTAGTCCGGGCTGATGCGGCCCGAGGCCGGGAAGGCGTTCTTGCGGCCGCTCCAGAACCTCAGGCGCTGGGCCTCGTTCTCGCTGACGGACAGCCGCGTGGCGCCGGCACCGACCAGCACCGCTTTCATTCGGCCAATCTCTTCTTCGACCTCGTCGGGCGTGCCGTCGCTCTCGCACAGCAGGATGGCTGCGGCGTCCAGGTCGTAGCCGGCGTGCACGAAGTCTTCCACTGCCGCAGTCATCGGCTTGTCCATCATCTCCAGCCCGGCCGGGATGATGCCGGCGGCAATGATGGCGGCCACCGCGTCGCCCGCATGTCGCACGTCGCCGAAGCTGGCCATGATGCAGCGCGCCAGCTGCGGCTTGGGCGTGAGCTTGACCGTCACTTCGGTGATGACCGCCAGCATGCCCTCGCTGCCGACCACGACGCTGAGCAGATCCAGACCCGGCGCGTCCAGCGCGTCGCCGCCAAACTCCACCGGCTCGCCCTCGGCGGTGAAGCCGCGCAGCTTCATCACGTTGTGCAGCGTCAGCCCGTATTTCAGGCAGTGCACGCCACCGGAGTTCTCGGCGATGTTGCCGCCGATGGTGCAGGCAATCTGGCTCGACGGATCGGGCGCGTAATACAGCCCGTGCTGCGCCACCGCCTCGCTGATCGCCAGGTTGCGCACGCCGCATTGCACGACCGCCGTGCGGCTGTACTTGTCGATCTGCACGATGCGGTTGAAGCGCGCCAGCCCCAGCGTCACGCCCATTGCATGGGGCATCGCCCCGCCGGAAAGCCCGGTGCCCGCGCCGCGCGCCACCACCGGCACGTTCAGGCCATGGCAGGCCTTGAGCACCGCCGCCACCTGCGCTTCGGTTTCCGGCAGCGCCACCAGCAGCGGCCGCTCGCGGTAGGCCGTCAGCCCATCGCACTCATACGGCACCGTGTCCTCGGCCTGCCACAGCAGCGCATGCGCAGGCAGCAGCGGCTGCAGTGCCGCCACGATCTCGGCCTGCCGGGCACGCCGGTCCGGCCCCGTCCCGGCAAGAACCCCATCGGTCACAGCTGTCATCGCAAAGCAGCCCCTTGTCAGAGGGCATCAGCAGCAAAAGGCTGGCAGCAGCTGGTCGACACCAGCCTGGTGCCCAGGCGCCCCGCAAAAGGGCGATACCCGACTTTACTGCGCTGGCGCAGGCAGGCCGGTCGAAACAATGCCAACTGAAATCGGGGGAATCCCCGGCGGCGCGGCACTCGGTGGCGAGGGCCTGGCTCAGGCTGCTGTGGTGAACACCGTCAGTACGCCGGTGTAGCCGTAGAGGTCGTGGCCGGCGATTTCGCCGGCGGCGAAGAAGCCGGCCAGTGGCACTTCGCCCAGTGCGTGGCGCACCAGCTGCAGTTCGGCTGAGCTGCCGCCGAACAAGGCGCCGCCGCGGCCGGTGCAGCTGATGTAGACCGCGCCGGCCATGCGCTGGCGGGGGCCGACCAGGCCGCTGGCTTCGAGGTCGTCGCTGCCTTCGAC
>NZ_VIDT01000837.1 GCF_006519715.1 Ideonella azotifigens | reverse complement strand
GGCCTGCACCAGCCGCACCTGGGGCCAGCGGGCCAGCATCTGCTCGACGAGCTGGCCGTTGACCGGGTTGTCCTCGATGTAAAGCACCACGCCGGCTGGCTGGTGGGCGCTTGCGGGCTGCTCCGCAACCGCGTCTTCGACGCGGCCAGGCTCGGCTTCGGGGCCGGAGGCGGCGGCAGGCCGCCAGGGCAGCGTCAGGCAGGCTCGGGTGCCCACGCCGGCCTCGCTGTCCAGCGACAGCTGCCCCTGCATCAGCTGCACGAGCTGGCGCGTCAGGGCCAGGCCGATGCCGGCGCCTTCGATGCCGCCGCGCTCGCGGCCCAGGCGATTGAAAGGCTCGTAGAGGTGGGCCAGCTGGTCGCGCGTCATGCCCAGCCCGGTGTCGATGACCTCGACGATCACCTGGCCGTCCTCGGCCCTTGCGCTGAGCTGCACCGTGCCGGCGGGGCGGTTGTACTTGAAGGCATTGGACAGCAGGTTGATCAGCACCTGGCGCAGCCGGATAGGGTCGGCCTGCACCCATAGCGGGGCCTGGTCCTTGTACGGCGTGGCGATGCTCACGGCCAGCGTGCCGGCCTGCGGCGAGGTCATGCGCAAGGCGTCGTCGAGCAAGGGCTGCAGCGCCGTCGGCCGGGCGTCCACGCGCAAGTGGCCGGTCTCGATGCGGGAGACGTCCAGCACGTCGTTGATCAGCGCCAGCAAGTGCCAGCCGGCGTCACAGATGTGGGACACCTGCGTTTGCTGGCGCGGCGAGAGCTGCTCGGGCGCGTCGGCCTGCAGCAGCTGGGCAAAGCCGAGCACCGCGTGCAGCGGCGTGCGCAGCTCGTGGCTCATGCGCGAGAGGAATTCGGTCTTGGCGCGGCTGGCGGCCCTGGCCTGGTCGAGTGCGTCGCGTGCCTGCTCGGCCTCGCGCAGGGCGCTCAGGTCCAGGCTCATCGTGATGTGGCAGGGCTCACCCATGAACTCGATGGCCTCGGCATTGATCAGCTCCGGCAGCACCGTTCCGGCGCGGTCCAGCGAGGTGGTGATCAGGTTGCGCACACGGCCTTGCTGGCGCATCTCTTCGTAGAAGCGCGCGCGGCCCTCGGCCACCACGCCAATGCCGAGCGAGGAAAAGGTGCGCCCCATCAGCTCTTCGCGCGTCACCCCGTAGCGCTGGAAACAAGCCTCGTTGGCGTCCATCACCCGCCGGTCGATCATCGAGAGGATGGCGCCCGGCAGCGGTGCCAGGTGGAACAGCCGGCTGAAACGCTCGAAGCCTTCCTCGGCCTGGCGCAGCGCCGCCACCAGCGCGGCTTCGCGGTCGATGTGCTCCAGCGCAAACGCCACGCCGCCGACCATCTCGGTCAGCAGCTGCATCAAGGCCTCGGTGAAAAAACCGGTCTCGTCGGCCGACAGCATCAGCACGCCAATCACCTTGCCGCCGCGCCGCACCGGCACCCAGGCCATCGCCCGCACGCCATGGCGCAGTGCCAGCTCGCGCCATGCGGCGGCACGCGGGTCGTTGGCATAGTCATGGCTGACCAGCGGCAGGCCGTCGCGCATGGCCGCAACCGTGTACGACTGTTGCGCCGCCGGGGTGCTCATGTCCCAGGGCTGCGGCACATCGGCCAGGAATTCGTCGGCCGGGCCGGCCGAGGCGGCACGCACGGCATGGTGGCCTTCGCGCAGGTACAGGCAGGCCATCTGCGCATGGCCGGTGTCCACGCAGGCACGGCACATCTCGGTGAACAGCGTCTGCGCATCCCGCTCGCGCACCATCAGCTGGCTGATGCGAGACAGCGCAAGGTAGAAGCGGTACAGGCGTTCCATGCAGGCTCGAAGAGGCCCGGCCAAGGCTCGTGCCGGGCCGGGGCCGCGGCGCCGTGCCATCTTGCCCCAGCGGCGGGTGGGCCGCAATGCGGAAAGAGCGCCCCCCAGCCGTGCCGGTCAGCCCTTGGCGCTGGCCATGCGGATCGCATCAAACGGACAGCGCCGCTGGCAGATTGCGCAGCCGGTGCAGCCGGCTGCGTCGTGCAGCACCGCATGCTTCGGGCCGAAGCCGCGTGGGTCGGGCGTGTCCAGCCACAGCACCTTGGGAGGGCAG
>NZ_VIDT01000836.1 GCF_006519715.1 Ideonella azotifigens | reverse complement strand
GCCAGGCCGGGCTGCTGCCGGGCTGGCTGTGCAGCGCCAGCTGGGACTGCAGCGTCATCGCGCCTTCGGTCAGCAGGCTGGCAGCGCCACTGAGCTGGAAGCGGTCGCTGTCGAGCTGGGCGATGGCGATCTGGTGCTGGCTGCCACCCTTGGCGCCCAGATGCAGCTTGGCCTGCAGGTTGCGCAGCAGCGGCAGGGTGTCGACCTGCAGGCTGGCCACGCGCAGCTCGTCCACCAGCAACTGCACCGGCAGCCGCAGGTTCTTGGGCGCACCGCTGGGCGGGGTGGCCGGGGTCGCGGCGGTTTTCGAGTGCCACTGGGCGCTGCGGGCGCTCAGGTGCTTCATTGCAATGCCGGCCCAGGCCTGCGCATCGGGCCGCCAGGTCCAGCGCAGGCCGTCCAGCGAAACCTGCTCCATCACCAGTTCGCCGGCGCCCAGCGTCAGCGTGAGGCGATCGGCGGTCAGCGCATCGCCGCCCAGCGCGCCGCGCCAGTTGTCCAGCTTCAGGCCGGGCACCTGGGTCAGCAGCCAGTAGGTGCCAGGTTCGCTGCGCCACAGCCAGCCCAGGCCGCTGCCCTCGCACAACCGCGATGTCAACCTCGACATCGGCAACCAGGTCCAGGTCGATGCCTGGGGCGCCGACCGCAGCGCCCGCGTGAACTACCGCGGCACCCAGTGGCAGGCCAGGCTGGCCGAAGGGGCGCATGCCGCCCCCGGCCCACACCGCATCAGCGCCGTCGAAGCCAACTGGCTGGTGCTCAGCCCGCTGCCCGCGGCGGCAACCCCAACCCTCTGAAAGCGCCCATGGAAATCGCACTCGTGCTGGCCGTCGTGGCCATCGTCTTCATCATCAAGACCATCAAGATCGTGCCGCAGCAGAACGCCTGGGTGGTCGAAAAACTCGGCAAGTACGACCGCACGCTGACCCCTGGGCTGGCCTTCGTCACGCCCTTCATCGAGAAGGTCGCCTACAAGCACTCCCTCAAAGAGGTTCCTCTTGATGTGCCAAGCCAGGTCTGCATCACAAAGGACAACACCCAGCTGCAGGTCGACGGCATCATCTACTTCCAGGTGACCGACCCGATGCGCGCCAGCTATGGTTCCAGCAACTACATCTTCGCCATCACCCAGCTGGCGCAGACGCTGCTGCGCTCGGTGATCGGCAAGATGGAACTGGACAAGACCTTCGAGGAACGCGACCACATCAACCTCGCGGTCGTCGCCTCGCTGGACGAGGCCGCGGCCAACTGGGGCGTGAAGGTGCTGCGCTACGAGATCAAGGACCTGACGCCGCCAGCCGCCATCCTGCATTCGATGCAGGCGCAGATCACCGCCGAGCGCGAGAAGCGCGCGCTGATCGCCGCCTCCGAAGGCCGCAAGCAGGAGCAGATCAACATTGCCACCGGCGAGCGCGAGGCCTTCATCGCCCGCTCCGAGGGCCAGCGCCAGGCCGAGATCAACAAGGCCCAGGGCGAGGCCGCCGCCATCGTCGCGGTGGCCGAGGCCACCGCCAAGGCCATCCGCCAGGTGGCCGAAGCCATCCAGTCGCCCGGCGGCGAGCAGGCGGTGCAGCTGAAGGTGGCGGAGAAGGCGGTCGAGGCCTATGCCCAGCTGGCGCAGAAGAACAACACGATGATCGTGCCCGGCAACATGAGCGAAGTGGCAGGCCTGATCGGCACCGCGATGGCGCTGATGAAGCAGCCGCCCAAAGACACGACACCCCGCCCGCCGTCCACCGTGACCGGACTGCGCTGAGCCCATGCCGGCCTCCCTCGACAACCGCCTCGTCGTCGCGATCTCTTCCCGCGCGCTGTTCGACTTCGAGCAGGAAAACCAGGTCTTCGAGGACGGCGACGACCGCGCCTACATGGACCTGCAGCTCAAGCTGCTGGACCAGCCAGCCGCGCACGGCGTGGCCTTTTCGCTGGTGCAGAAGCTGCTGGACTTCAACCGTGGCGCGCAGCCGCTGGTGGAGGTGGTGATCCTGTCGCGCAACGACCCGGCCTCGGGGCTGCGCGTGTTCCGCTCGGCGCAGCACTACGGCCTGGGCATTGAGCGCGGTGCCTTCACCCGCGGCGCCAGTCCCTGGCGCTA
>NZ_VIDT01000835.1 GCF_006519715.1 Ideonella azotifigens | reverse complement strand
CAGCAAGTGGACCGACAACACGCGGCTTGCCGACAGCTATCGCCGAGGCCGGGTGCTGCTGGCCGGGGACGCGGCGCATGTGCACACGCCGTTTGGCGGCCAGGGCATGAGCCTGGGGCTGGTGGACGCGGCCAACCTGGGCTGGAAGCTCGCCGCGGTGGTGCGCGGCGAAATGCCCGACAGCCTGCTCGATACCTACACCGCGGAGCGGCGTCCCGTCGCCGAAGCGGTGCTGGCGAACACGCTGGCCCAGGCGGCCATCATGCGGCCCGATCCCCAGGCCGGCGCGATGCGGGAACTCGTGGCCAAGCTGCTGCAGTTCGACGACGTCAACCGGCTCATCGGCGAGATGACCAGCGGCCTGTCCACGCGCTACGAGCTGGGGTCCGCGCGGGACGAAGTCGGCCGGCTGGCGGCGGACAGGGAGATCCGCCACGGCAACGACAGGCGCTCGCTGTACGCGTGCATGCAAGACGGCAGGGCTGTTCTGCTGGATGCCTCGACAGATGGCAAGGCCTCCCGGCTGGTGACAGCGAGCACGCAAGGCATCCGCTGCGTCAGCGTCGACGCGGGCCCGTCCATGTTGATCCGGCCCGATGCCTGCGTCGCCTGGGTGGGCGAAGGCAGCGGCACGGCAGGCTTGATTGAAGCGCTCCGGCGCTGGTTCGTGCCTGCGCTGGCGGAGGTGTCCGTCTGAGCTTTCAGTGCGGTGCCGGCTCGGCGATCGCCGGTGGCTCGGGCTTGACGCGCAAGGCCCACATCACGCCGCCGATCAGCAGGGCCACGCCGGCCAGCGTGGCGGGCGCCGGCCATTCGCCGCGCAGCAGGTAGGCATAGCTCAGGGCGGACAGCGTCTCGAACACGATCAGTTGCCCAGCCAGGTGTGGCGGCAGGCGCTGGCTGGCCTCGTTCCAGCACAGCGTTCCCAGCCACGAGGCGAACAGGCCGATGGCGAACATCAGGCCCAGGTAGGGCAGCGGGCGCGGGCCCAGCGGCATGGCCCAGGGCGCATCGGTGGCGGAGAAGAAAAGCCAGGTCCCGGCGTAGCCGATCACGGCCAGCGGCAGCGTCGTCAGGCCTTGTGCGGTGGCCCAGGTGCGCGGGCTTCGGTCCGCATGGGCTCTGAGCCAGTCCGCGTTGCGCAGTGGGTACCAGGTCCAGCAGATGACGCCGCCAATCGCCAGCAGCGCGCCCAGCGCATAGCGCGCCAGGTCGGCATGCGGGTCGGCCTGCAGCTGGGCCAGCTCGGTGCGGTTGACCAGCGCAATGCCCAGCGCAATCAAGCCCAGCGACGGTGCCAGCCGCGCCCACGGCAGGCGTTCGGACGCAACGCCCTGGCTGCCGGCGCGCAGGTTGGCGCAGATGGCGATCACGACCGGCAGCGTGCCGATGATCATCGTCGGCAGCGGCCCGCCGGCGCGCTGGATCGCGGCCGACAGGCAGAGGTAGTAGATGACGTTGCCGACCAGCGAGAGCTTCAGCGCTTCCAGCCAGTCGGCACGGCTGAGCTGGCGCAGCGCCGCGCGGTCGAACCAGGCCAGCGGCAGCGCGATCAGGCCAAACGCCAGGTAGCGGCCAAAGGACAACATCACGGCCGGGTAGTCGGCCAGCAACAGCGGCCCGACAAACACCAGGCCCCACATCAGGCCCGCGGCCAGCGCAAACAGGGTTCCGATCAACATAGGGGCGCGAGCGTACCTGTTCTGCCAGCTCAAGCCGCAGCGACCCCCGTCGCCAATGGAATGAGTTGCCAGGCCATCAGCAGCATCACCAGGCCGATCAAGGCGTCGAACACCTGCCAGGCCCTGGGTTTCGCAAACAGCGGCGCCAGCTTGCGCGCACCGAAGCCAAGCCCGGTGAACCAGATCAGGCTGGCACTGCTGGCGCCGACGACAAAGGCAGCGCGCGCCGCGTCGCTGGTCTGCTGCGCACCGACCGAGCCCATCAGCAGCACCGTGTCCAGGTAGACATGCGGGTTCAGCAGCGTGAAGCCGGCCAGTTGCAGCAGTGCGGCGCGCAGGCTCAGCGATTCGCCCTGGGCCGCTTGCAGGGCCGAAGGCTTGCGAGCCTGCCACAGCGCGCGCAGCCCATACGC
>NZ_VIDT01000834.1 GCF_006519715.1 Ideonella azotifigens | reverse complement strand
CCGTCCTCGGCCAGGGCGATGGCAATGTCACGGCCGGTGCCGCTGCTCGCGCCGGTCACCAGGGCGATCGGAGATTCTGTGTGGAGTACGGGCGTCATGCGGGGGTCGCCTTGTCGAAGTAGCGGGCTCGGGCGTGTGCCTGTGCCTTGTAGATGGAACTGCCGGCGCGCGAGGGAAACGGCAGCTTGATGACGTTGGATTCGGTGCGGACCGCACTGGTGGCCGGGCCGGTCAACAGGCGCGAGTTGTATTCGTCCCAATCGACGTCGTAGAAGAGCGGATACGCATCGCTGGCGGCGTACTCCAGGAACAAGATGCGGCGCTGCTGGCCGGAGTGGTTGGGGCCGGAGCCGTGCAAGGTCATCGGGTGGTGCAGCGAAACCGTGCCGGCACGGCCGACCAGCGAGACCGCGTTCGACACGTCGACCTGCTGGGCGGCCAGGTCCACTGCCCCGACGAAGCCGAGCTGAGGATCGTGGTGCTCCAGCAGCGGCCCCAGGTGGCTGCCGGGCAGCACCTGCATCGCACCGTTCTCGACCGTGACGTCGTCAATCATCACCGAGGCCACACAGGTCGACATGTTGGAGTGCGGCGCGAAGGCCCAGTCCTGGTGCCACTCCAGCGAGGAACCGGCCCGCGCCGCCTTCATGTTGATCTTGCTGTGGCTCAGCCGCATGTTCTGGCCGCACAGGCGCTGCACCAACTCGAAGATGGCCGGGTGCCGGGCCAGAGAGAAGTACAGCGGGTCCACACGATGCGGCTTCTTGATGCGCTGCACCAGAGGCGCCTGTGGCGTGTGGGCCGCCTCGAAGTCAAAGATCGGACCTTCCTCCGCAAGCCCATGGGCCTGCGCGGCAATGCGGTCGGTGGTGGCCTGCAGCGCGCGGACCTCCTCTGCGTTGAGGGCGCCGGGGATCAACACATAGCCCTCGGCCTGGTACTGCCGGAGCATGGCGTCGATGTTCATGATGGGATTTCCTTTTTGTCCAGGGGGATGGCCCGGGAGGCTTGGACCGGCAGATCGGTCACCACCATGTGGGCCTTGTAATGGGTGATGCACAAGGGCAGCCGCGCCTGCAGCGCGGCCAGCTGCGCCGTGGCGCCGCAGGCCCAGAACACAGGCAGCTCGTCCGCATGCAGCTGTGTCAAACCATGGCCGCCATAGGACTGCGCCAGATCGGCAATGCCGATCAGCCCGGGCTGGCCCAGATGCACCGGCGCGCCGTGGAACTGCGGGTAACGCGCGGAGACACTGATGGCGCGGATGGCATCGGCCGCGCGCAACGCCCGCATCGAGACCACCAGTGGCCCACTGAAAGCGCCCGAGGGCCGGGTCGGCAGGCCAGTGACGTACATGGCCGAGACCTGCCCCTCGTCAAGATGCCGCAGCCGCACGCCATGCTGCTGCAGCACCCCTTCGAACGAGAAGGAGCAGCCGAGCACGAAGGCCACCAGGTCATCGCGCCAAAGCCCGCTGATCTCGCGCGGCGTGTCGCTCAGCTCGCCGTTGCGAAACACCATGTAGCCGCCCGCGTCGGTGCGCAGGTCCAGGTCGGCGCCCAGCGCGGGAATGTGCGGCGAGCCCGGCTCGCTGCGGCCCAGCACCGGAAGCGCCTGGGGATTGAGCGCGCAGTAGGCGGCGAAGTCGTCGGCCTGCGCGGCCGGCACGATCATCAGGTTGCCCTGCACGTGTCCGCGCACCAGCCCGTTGGTGAAGCCGCGAAAGCGGCCGCTGCGAATGGCCTGGCGCACTGCGCGGGGCGACTCGGGGTCGAAGTCAAAGGCGTTGCTCATGGCGATACGAACTGCACGGTGACGGTGAAGACATGCGCGCTGCTGCCTGGCCAGGCCTCCACCGGCCAGGCCGGGTACTGGCCACTGCGCACGATCTGCAGCGCCTGCTTGTCGAGGATGGGCGAGTTGGCGCTGCGCTCGATCTCCACTTGGCTGACCGTGCCGTCCCGCGTCAGCGTGAAGCGGACCACGCTGGCGCCCTCCGGCCGCAGCCGCCGCGCATCACCCGAGGTCGGGTACTCGGTGATGGAGCGGATGTAGCCGCGTAGCTTGCCGACATAGCTGGTCTCGATGGCAGCGGTGTTC
>NZ_VIDT01000833.1 GCF_006519715.1 Ideonella azotifigens | reverse complement strand
GAGCAGATGCTGGAACTGCGCGGCCTGCGCGGCAAAAGCGCCGGCCGCGTCACGCAGATGCTCGAACGTGTGCATGCCGACACGGCCGAGTTCGAGCGCTGCACCGCTCGCCTGACCGCCTTGCGCACGGTGCACGCCCGCCTGCAGCGCAGCGCGCTGAAGGCGCTGGACGCAGACCGTGTTCGCGATGCCGTCGCCGAGCTGCAGCAGGCCATCGGCAGCGGCTGGTTCAACCTGCGCGCCCGCGCGGCCTTCGCCAAGCTCTGCCAGCGCCTGTCGGCACAGCTGGACCAGGCGACGGCCTTGTGCGCCGAAGCCGGCCAGATGCTGAACGCCTTGTTCACCCAGCTCAACACCGAGTTCGGCTTTTCGCTGGTGCCGTCGCCTGCGCCCGAGCTGTCGCCGTTCAAGCAGGAGCTGATGTTGATCGAGCGCAGCTACGGCCGCTACTTCAGCGTCACCCGCTCGATGCGGCTGAACTCCACGGCCTTCAGCGAACAGTTCCAGCGCATGCTGGTCTCCAAGCTGCGCGTGATCTTCGAGAACGCCAGCGGCGAGATCGAGGCCTGGAACCAGGCGGCCTCCGGCCAGATCGACGGCCAGTTCCGCGAGCGGCGCCGCAGCTTCAAGCGCCGCCGCGAATCGCTGGAGCGCATCCAGAGCGCGGCCGGCGAGCTGGAGCAGCGCCTGCTCGAAGTGGAGAACCAGGACGCCAAGCTGTTGGAGCTGGTGGACCGTGCGTATTCGCTGGCTTCGGCGCTGCGCAGCCGCGCCGAGCAAGGCCCCAGCTTCGAGCCTGAAGCGGCCGAGGACGATGCCGGCATGCAGATGATCACGACCGACGGCTGGCAGCCCGGCACCGCGGCAAGAGCCAACTGATCCGGACTGACATCTCCCTTGCCTGACGTCAATGATGCCGCGGCGCTGGCCCCTGCGCTGATCCACTGGCAGCGCCAGCACGGCCGCCACCACCTGCCCTGGCAGCAGACGCGTGACCCCTACCGCGTCTGGTTGTCGGAAATCATGCTGCAGCAGACCCAGGTCAGCACCGTGCTGGGCTACTACCAGCGTTTCCTGGACCGTTTCCCCGATGTCGCCGCACTCGCCGCCGCGCCGCTGGACGATGTGCTGACACTGTGGGCCGGCCTGGGTTACTACAGCCGCGCCCGCAACCTGCACCGCTGCGCCCAGGCCGTGATGCGCGACTTCGGCGGCGCTTTCCCGCCCACCGCCGCGCTGCTCGAAACCTTGCCCGGCATCGGCCGCAGCACCGCTGCGGCGGTGGCTGCGTTCTGCTACGGCGAGCGCGTGTCCATCATGGACGGCAACGTGCGGCGCGTGCTGAGCCGCGCGCTGGGCTTTGGCGAAGACCTCTCGTCACCGCGCAACGAGCGCCTGCTGTGGACCGAAGCCGATGCCATGCTGCCCACGGCCGGTGAAGACATGACGGCCTACACCCAGGGCCTGATGGACCTGGGCGCCACCGTCTGCACGCCGCGCTCGCCGGCCTGCCTGCTGTGCCCGTGGGAAACGCTGTGCGTGGCCCACCGCGAGGGCCGGGAAACCGACTACCCGGTCAAGACCCGCAAGCTCAAGCGCAGCAAGCGTGCGCATGCGCTGCTGTGGCTGCAGCAGGGCAACGCAGTGTGGCTGCAGCAGCGGCCGGACACGGGCGTGTGGGCGGGGCTGTTCAGCCTGCCGGAATTCGAGGACGTGGCCACGCTGCAAGCCTGGTTGGCGGACGGGCCTGGCGAGGGCGAGCCGCTGCCCACCATCTCGCATGTGCTGACGCACTTCGACTGGGCACTGAGCCCCGTGCGCGCCAGCCTGCCCGAGCGCTCGCCGCTGGCCCAGGCCTTGCCGCTGAAGTGGCCCACCGGGCGCTGGGTGGCGATGGAAGAGCTGCCCAGCTATGGGCTGCCAACGCCGGTGCGCAAGTTGCTGCGGCCGGATTGACTTCCGGTCAGATCGCGCGCTTCAGATCACTTTCTGCTTGCGCAGGAAATCGTCCACCAGGCCCAGCCGGGTCAGCGGCTCGTCCAGTTCCATCAGCTTCTGCTTGGCCACGCGGCTGATCGGCAGCAGCTCGCACCAGCGGTTGGC
>NZ_VIDT01000832.1 GCF_006519715.1 Ideonella azotifigens | reverse complement strand
ACGGCTTCGAGTTCGACACGGCGGACAGCGCGCCGGACGCCGCGCGCTGGAGCGTTGGCGGGCCGAACTGCTTCTCCGGCTCGGGCCACGCCGTCATCGATGCCACGCAGGCCCACAGTGGAACGCATTCCGTGCGCATCGACCCGGGCAGCGACTACTGCGGCCACGCCTTCATCCAGAACGCCACGATCAGCCTGCTCGGCAATGTGCGCTACGGCCGCTTCTACATCCGGCTCGCAAGCGCCCTCAACGATGCCCACGTGACCTTTCTTTCGATGCGGGACGCGAACGATTCCAACGGTTCGCAAAGCCAGGAGCTTCGCATGGGCGGACAAAGCGGCATCCTGATGTGGAACCGGTCCAAGGACGATGCGACGCTGCCTTCGCTCAGCCCGACAGGCATCTCCTTGAGTCAGGCCCTGAAGCCCCAGACCTGGACCTGCGTCGAGTTCCGCATCGACCAGTCTGCCGGCACCATCCAGACCTGGGTCGACGGCGTGGCGCCCGCAGGCCTGCAGGAGGACGGCACCGCCACCAACGATGTGGACCAGAGCTGGATCACGCAGTCCCCCTCCTGGCGGCCGGCGCTGAGCGACCTGAAGCTGGGATGGGAGGCCTACGGCGGCACCACCAACACCGTCTGGATCGATGACGTGGCACTGGGCAGCGAGCGCATCGGCTGCACCGTGCAATGAGTGCCGCGGGCGCAAGTGCCCAGGCGGAGTTCCACACGGACTTCCACGCCATGGGCAGCCCCTGCCGCATCCAGGTCCAGCGCGCCACGCCGGCCACCGCACCAGCCGTCGAGGCGGCCATCGCCGAAGTCCACCGCATCGAAGCCAAATACTCACGCTATCGAAACGACAGCGTGGTGTCGCACATCAATCGGGCCGCAGGCTTATCGGCCCCGGTCGAACTCGACACCGAGACTTGCGACCTGCTGGACTTCGCCGTCAGCGCCCATGCAGCCAGCGGCGGCGCATTCGACCTCACGACCGGGGTCCTGCGGCGCGCCTGGGACTTTGGTGCCGGCCGCCTGCCAACTGCCGGGGAAATCGCCGCACTGATGCCGCTGGTCGGCTGGTCCCAAGTGACGTGGCAGCGCCCGGCGTTGCACCTGCCAAGGCCCGGCATGGAACTGGACTTCGGCGGCATCGGCAAGGAGTACGCCGTGGACCGTGCCGCCACGCTGCTGGCCGAGGCCGGAATCGGCGCCGCGCTGGTCAACCTCGGCGGCGACCTGCGCGCCGTGGGCCACCGCGACGACGGCCAAGCCTGGCACTTCGGCATCGCCCATCCCCGGGACGCCAATGCCATCGTGGCCAGCATCCCGCTGCACCAGGGCGCGCTGGCCACCAGCGGTGACTACGAGCGCTACTTCGAGATTGATGGCCGGCGCTACTGCCACATCCTGGATCCGCGCAGCGGCTGGCCGGCGCAGGGCTGGCAGTCGATCAGCGTTGTCGCACCCGCCTGCCTGGCAGCCGGCACGATCTCCACCATCGCGATGCTGCTCGGCCCACAGGCCCTGCCCTTCCTGCGCAGCCAGGGCCTGCCCTTCCTGGCCATCGACGCCAATGGCCAGCCGGAACGGGGCGAGCCCGAAGCCTTGCCCGCGGCCCAGGCCGGCAACTGACCCGCAGCGCGGCCGTGAGCCCCGCGACAATGGCGGCATGCTGAGCCCGTCCGCCACCGCCCCACAAGACACCGCCTCCTTCGAGCCAGGCGCGGCGCCGCCTGCCGAAACCATCGCCGTGATCGACTTCGAGACCACCGGCATGGCCGGCCAGGGCGCCCGCGCGACCGAGATTGCCGCGGTGCTGGTGAGCGGCGGGCAGATCGTCGGCCAATACCAGAGCCTGATGCGCAGCGGCGCCTGGGTGCCACCGTTCATCGAGCAGCTGACCGGCATCAGCAACGCGATGCTGGCCGATGCGCCCCCGGCCGACCAGGTCATGCACGAGGTCCTGGCCTTCACCCGCGGCTGCCCGCTGGTGGCCCACAACGCGCCCTTCGACCGCAGCTTCTGGCGCGCCGAGAGCGCACTCGCCGGCGCCCCCGAAGACCCGGCACACGAGGAATTCGCCTGCACCCTGCTGCTCAG
>NZ_VIDT01000831.1 GCF_006519715.1 Ideonella azotifigens | reverse complement strand
CCGTCACCGGCGGGCCGGCATCCAGTTCGAGCAACAGGTCGGCCAGCGTCTGGGTGTCGCAGCTGAAGCGCAGGCAGATGTAGGGCTTGTCCGGCGTGGCCTGGATCACGTGGCTGCGCGGCATCAGCGGCATGGCCACCAGCAGGCAATGACTCGGGCCGTAAACCAGCACATCGTCGCCGAGCTGCACCTTTTTCGCGCCCTGCAGCGCCAGCACCAGTCCCGGCTCGTAGACGGCAGGCAACTGGGCGGCTGGCGCGCTGGCGCGTATCAGTTGGAGGCCAGCCACCGCGGTGGCGTGCGTGCCGTCGCTGGTGGCGCGGCGCAGCGTCAGCGCAAGCGCGCGCTGGCGCAATGCGTCCAGTTCGGCGGCGGCAGGGGATGGGGCGGCAACAAGTGTCGATTCGGCCATGCCGGCGATTGTGCAAGCGCTGCTTTGGCCTTGGCGGTCCTGTGGCCGCAGGATCGGAGGATCAGGCAAGGATGGCCGAGCTTTGCACTGTGCCGGCGTGGCGCCGCTGCCTAAGCTTCGGTCCATCGCAGCGGCACAGGGCCGTTGCCTGCTCACAAGGAGAGACTGTCATGACCACCACCAAGCAAACCGCCGCACTGCCGCGCCGCCGCCTGGGCACCCAGGGCCCGCAGGTCTCGGCCATCGGCCTGGGCTGCATGGGCATGTCCGACTTCTACGGCCCGCGGGACGACGCCCAGTCCCTGGCCGTGCTGCACCACGCGCTGGACATCGGCCTGAATTTCTTCGACACCGCCGACATGTACGGCGTGGGCCGCAACGAGCAGCTCATCTCGCAGGTGCTGGCCAAGCGACGCAGCGAGGTGGTGATCGCCACCAAGTTCGGCAACGTGCGCGCGCCGGACGGCACGCCGCTGGGCATCGACGGCAGCGCGGCCTACGTGCGCAAGGCCTGCGACGCCAGCCTGCAGCGCCTGGGCGTCGAGCAGATCGACCTCTACTACCAGCACCGGGTCGACAAGAAGGTGCCGATCGAGGAAACCGTTGGCGCGATGGCCGAACTGGTCAAGGCGGGCAAGGTCAAGCACCTGGGCCTGTCCGAAGCCTCGGCGGCCACCATCCGCCGCGCCGCCGCGGTGCACCCGATTGCCGCGGTGCAGACCGAGTATTCGCTGTGGAGCCGCGACGTCGAAGATGAAGTGTTGCCCACCTGCCGCGAACTGGGCATCGCGCTGGTCCCCTACAGCCCGCTGGGCCGTGGTTTCCTGACCGGTGCGATCCGCAGCACCGACCAGCTGGCGGCCGACGACTGGCGCCGCGCCAACCCGCGCTTCCAGGCCGGCAACCTCGACGCCAACCTGGCGCTGGCCAATGCGCTGGGCATGCTGGCCCGCGACCATGGCCACACGCCGGCCCAGCTGGCGCTGGCCTGGCTGCTGGACCAGGGCGACGACATCGTGCCCATCCCCGGCACCCGCAGCAGCACCAGGCTGGACGAGAACGCCGCGGCCACCCGCATCACGCTGGACCCGGCGTTGCGCGAGCAGTTGATGGCCGTGCTGGCCGAACACCCAGTCTCGGGCACGCGCTACCCGGAAGCAGCCATGGCCAACGTGAACGTCTAGAGAAGCTGCGAACGAATCACTCGAACCCGCCTGGGCCGCCAAAACGCGCCCACTCGTCGTTGCAAATGCTCGCTGTAGCCCGAGCTACAGCTGTGCTTTGCGCCTAGATTGGGCCCGTTTTGACAACCCCTTCGGGCCCGATCGATTCATTCACAGCTTCTGAGGGCTCTCAGCCCAGGCCGAGGAAGCTGTGCATGCGCTGCAGCTCCTCGTCCAGCGCCTGGCTGAACGCAGCGCTGCGCGGGCGTTTGTCCACGAAGCCCAGGTCCGGCACCAGCTGGCCATCGGTCACTTTCAGATTGGCCCAGCCGATCACCTGCTCGCGCCACAGCAGCGGCAGCGCGTAGTGGCCGCGCAGGCGTTTGGCCGCGGGGGTGTAGGCCTCGAAGCGGTAGGCCCAGCCCCAGAAATGCTCGAAGCGCGGCCGGTCCCAGACCACCGGGTCGAACGGCGCCAACAGCCACACGGCCTCGGGCGCCTGGTGCCGCTTCGAGGCCGGCTTCTCGTCCGCCGGCCAGAACC
>NZ_VIDT01000830.1 GCF_006519715.1 Ideonella azotifigens | reverse complement strand
CCAGGCGCGGTGTTCGCAGTCGGCCGGCGGCAGGCGCACGCCACAGGCCTGGGTGTAGTACACGTCGGCCGAACGCGCCTGTTGAGCGCCCATCTCTGCATGGCCCAGCAAGTCCTGCAACAAGGCCTGGACCAGCGCCTGGTCAGCCTGGATCTGCGCATTGCGGCCATCGCTGTTCAGCAGCTGCAGCGCGGCAACCGCCGCGCGCACCTCGGCCTCAAGACCTGAGCGTGCCGCCACCAGGCCGCGCGTGCGCTGCAGCGCACGCTGCCACACGGCCTCGGGCACGCCCGCCGGGGCCGGCCCCTGGCTGGCGATCTCCGCCAGCACCTGCTCGGGCACGTCCTCGCCGCGCTGGACCCAGGCTTCCATCTGCTCGCCCATGCTGCGCAACGGGCTGATGTCGTCGGCCATCAGTGCCTCGGGCACGGCTTGCGCCAGGCCGCAGCTCAGCGCGAAAGCCAGCGCAAGCAGCAGGTGCTGCAAGGATGGCGGCTTCATTGCGTCTGCCCCACGCCTTCGGGCCCGTGGAACTCGACCAGCGAGATCACGCCATCGCGCCAGGCGGCTTCCAGGTCCTTCATCCAGGCTTCGACCTTCTCCAGCGAATCGGCCGGCAGGCGGCGCACGCCGACCGCGCGGTTGCGGCCCTGCGTCTTGGCGATGTACATGGCCGAGTCCACCAGGTCGATGGCCACCGACCAGGGCACCTCCAGCTGGTGCGGCTGCAGCGGGAAGCTGGCAAAGCCGATCGAGCCGGTGATGGCGATGTGGGACGTGCCGGCCAGCACCGGCAGCGAAGCCAGCGCGGCCAGCAGGCGCTGGGCCAGCAGCTCGGTCTGCTCGGCCTGGCCAGCGGGCACCAGGATCATGAATTCCTCGCCACCCCAGCGCACCACCAGGTCTTCCTCGCGCACCACCGCCTTCAGCCGGCGCGCGACCTCGATCAGCACTGCATCGCCCGCGGCGTGGCCGAAGTGGTCATTGATGCGCTTGAAGTGGTCCAGGTCCAGCAGGTAGAGCGTGCCGCGCGCGTCGTTGGCCCGGTCGCCCTGCGCGGCCAGGCGCTGCAGGTGGCGGCGGTTGGCCAGGCCTGTCAGCGGGTCCTGCTCGGTCTGCACCTTCAGCCGCTCGTTGTTGCTGGACAGCGCGCGCTGCGTGGCCCGGGTGCGCAGGTAGACCAGCAGCAGCAGCACCACCGCCATGCCGCAGACCGCCGTGACCAGCGCCCATTCCCGGAAGCGCAACTCGCTTTGGCGCAGGGCTTCCTGCATCAGCTGGTTGTCGTCGGTCAGCAGTTCGCGTTCATGGCGGCGGCGCTCGGCGTCGAAGCTTTCCTGCAGCTCGACCAGCGCGCGCTGCTGGTTGCGCTGGAAAGCCTCCTGGGCCCGCTCGCGGTGCTGGCGGAAGGCGGCCAGCGCCTCGCCGTGGTAGCCCGCAGCCTCCAGGTAGGTGCCCAGGTCGTCCAGGGTTTCGGCCAGCGAGACGATCTCGTCGCTGCGCTGGTACTGCGACAGCGCTTCTTCCACCAGCGGCAGGCCCTCGTCCTTGCGCCGCATCGCGATCAGCGCCAGCCCGCTGTTGAGCTGGGCCAGCTGCTCGGCCTGCGAGAAGCGCATGGCCCGCGCCAGCGGCAAGGCCTGCTGGGCGGTGGCGTAGGCGGTCTTGTAGTCGCCCTGGCGCAGGTAGTAGTCCGAGATGTTGCCCAGGCCCAGCGCCTCGTCGCGTCGCGCACCGGCGGTGCGGGCGTAGGCGTTGGCCTGCTTCAGGGTCTGCAGCGATTCGGCATTCCTGCCCTGGTCCGCCAGCAGCATGCCTTCGACCGACAGCACTTCGTTCAGCGACATCCAGTCATTGCCGGCAATCGCACGCTGCTTGGCATCTTCGTTGATCTGCCAGGCACGCTCCTGCTGGCCGGCGCGGAACAAGGTATAGGCCAGCGCATTCAGCAGCGAACTGGCGCGCCACCGCGCCGAGCGTTCGCTCAGGTGGATCGCGTCCTGGTAGAGCCGCACCGCTTCATCGAAACGGCCCAGTTCCTCCTTGATGCCGGCATGCGTGGACAGGCAGGCGATGCGCAGCAGCACCGAGGAGTTGCCATCCAGGCCACGCTCGGCCT
>NZ_VIDT01000083.1 GCF_006519715.1 Ideonella azotifigens | reverse complement strand
AAGGCCACTCGCAGCGGCTTGCCCGGGCCCAGCAGGTGGCGCTGGCCGATGACTTCGTCCAGGTGGCGCGGGCGCAGGCGCTCGGCCAGCGGGGCGTCGCTGGCAACCGTCGGGGCGCCATCCATCCCTGCGGGTTCAGCGGGATCGGAATCAAACAAGTCTTGCCGGCTCACAGTGACGGCCCCTCTTTCGACGGGTACGTCGAACGATCCCCCAAGGGGATGTGGGCCGGCTTGGGAGCGGCCCGGCGCTCGGCCCACGCATCGGAACATGACGCTTGCAATCTCATGCCGGCATTGTCGACCGATGGCCCGGAATTAAGGCCTTGACGGGGCATTTTTCAAGCTTTGGCTGCGACGCATGGGCGCCAATACTGATGCCCATTCCGAAGCACTGATTCGCCCCATCCCGTCCATCCGCAGGAGCCACGTCCGCATGAGCAGCGCCAACACTTCCACTGAAAACCGCGTCCAGAACGCGATGGGCAGCAATACGCCGAGCGGCGTGACACGTGAATACCTGTCGTTCAAGCTGGGTGACGAGGAATACGGCATCGACATCCTGAAGGTGCAGGAAATCCGGGGCTACGAGCCGCCGACCCGCATTGCCAACGTGCCGCACTTCATCAAGGGCGTCGTGAACCTGCGTGGCGTGATCGTGCCCATCGTCGACATGCGGCTGCGCTTCGAGCTGCCGGACGTGCAGTACAACAGCTTCACCGTGGTGATCATCCTGAACATCGGCAACCGCACGGTGGGCATGGTGGTCGACTCGGTCAGCGACGTGCTGGAACTGCCTGCGGGCCAGATCAAGCCGGCCCCCGACTTCAATGGCGCGATCGACGCGACCTACATCACCGGCCTGGGCACGCTGAGGAACGGCGATGTCGAGCGCATGCTGATCCTGATGGACATCGAACAGATGATGACCGCGCCCGACATGGGCCTGATGGACAGCGTCATGCATTGACGCCACGGGCCCAAGGCAACGCCGGGCCGCCCCAAGTTGCCTTGTTCCCCTCGGGGGGCGGGTTGGGCGCAGCCCAGACCTTGGGGCGTACAAAAGACAAGAAGGCCACGGTGTCATGCCGTGGCCTTCTTGTCTTTCAAAACCGCGCGCGATGCCTCACTGCTCCGCGACGTCGGCGCCAGCCGGCACAGTGAAGCGGAAGGTCTCAGGCGGCAGCGAAGCCTCGATCTGCAAGTCATTGAACTGCAGCATCGAGCGTTGGCCGAAGCTGTCGGCAATCTCCAGCGCGGCCAGTTGCTTGCCCTTGAAGCCAATGCGCAGCGACTGGATCGCACCGTCCTTCTGGCGCGGCGTGGCCAGCACCCAGGCCAGGCCGTCGGCATCGGGCTGGTTCTTCAGCTCGAAGTCCTTGTCCATGGTCTGGCCGGCCAGCAGCGCGGCCGGCGTGCTGCCCAGCGCGTCGCCCAGCTTGCGCACCGTCACCTGGTTCAGGTCCGGGTCATGGAACCAGACCTTCTGGCCGTCGCTGACGATGGTCTGTGCATAGGGCTTCTCGTAGACGAAGCGGAAGCGGTTGGGCCGCGAGAACTCGAACTTGCCGCTGGAGTTCTTGGTCTTCTTGCCGTCGGGCGATTTGACGGTTTGCGTGAAGCTGGCGCGGCCGGCCTTGGCATCGCGCACAAAGGCGCGCAGGGCTTCGGTGGCGTCGGTCGCCTGCGCGTGGGCAGAGCCGGCCACGCCGGCAGCCGCGGCGGCCAGCAGGCTGGAGAGGAATTGGCGACGAGGCCAGGCGAGAGACGGTGGGTGGAGCTTCATTCTTCCCGCTTGGGCAACAGCAGTTCGCGGTTGCCATTGGTGGACATGGACGATACGAGCCCGGATTGCTCCATTTGTTCCAGCAATCGGGCTGCCCGGTTGTAGCCGATGCGCAAATGGCGCTGCACCAGCGAGATCGAGGCCTTGCGGTGCTGCAGCACGATGGCCACGGCCTGGTCGTACATCGGGTCGGACTCGGCGTCTCCCCCGCCGCCGCCCGCGCCGCCTTCACCGCCCTCGCCTTCCAGCACGCCGCCTTCGAGGATGCCCTCGATGTAGTTCGGCTCGCCCTGGGCCTTCAGCGCGTCCACCACACGGTGCACTTCCTCGTCGGACACGAATGCGCCGTGCACCCGCACCGGCAGTCCTGTGCCTGAGGCCATGTACAGCATGTCGCCCATGCCCAGCAGGGCTTCAGCGCCCTGTTGGTCGAGGATGGTGCGGCTGTCGATCTTGCTGGAGACCTGGAAGCTGATGCGCGTGGGGATGTTGGCCTTGATCAGGCCGGTGATGACGTCCACCGACGGCCGCTGCGTGGCCAAAATGAGGTGGATGCCGGCCGCGCGCGCCTTCTGCGCGAGGCGGGCGATCAGCTCTTCGATCTTCTTGCCGACCACCATCATCAGGTCGGCCAGCTCGTCGATCACGATGACGATGTGCGGCAGGCGCTCCAGCGGCTCGGGCTGTTCGGGCGTGAGGCTGAACGGGTTGGGCACCAGTTCGCCGCGCGCGCTCGCGTCGTCGATCTTCTTGTTGTAGCCAGCCAGGTTGCGCACGCCCATCTTGCTGAGCAGCTTGTAGCGGCGCTCCATCTCGCCGACACACCAGTTCAGCGCATTGCCAGCCTGCTTCATGTCGGTGACCACCGGGCACAGCAGGTGCGGAATGCCTTCGTAGATGCTCATTTCCAGCATCTTCGGGTCGATCATGATCAGGCGCACGTCACGCGCCTCGGCCTTGTAGAGCAGGCTGAGGATCATGCCGTTGATGCCGACCGACTTGCCTGAGCCAGTGGTACCGGCCACCAGGCAGTGCGGCATCTTGGCCAGGTCGGCCACCACCGGCAGGCCAATGATGTCCTTGCCCAGCGCCATCGTGAGCATGGAAGGCGCGTCGTTGTAGACCTGCGAGCCAAGGATCTCGGCCAAGCGAATGGTCTGGCGCTTGGCGTTGGGCAGTTCCAGCGCCATCAGGTTCTTGCCGGGAATCGTCTCGACCACGCGGATGGACACCAGCGACAGCGAGCGCGCCAGGTCCTTGGCCAGGCCGAGGATCTGCGAGCCCTTCACGCCAGTGGCCGGCTCGATCTCGTAGCGGGTGATGACGGGACCCGGCTGGGCCGCGACCACGCGAACCTCGACGCCGAAGTCAGCCAGCTTCTTCTCGATCATCCGGCTGGTCATTTCCAGCGACTCTGGCGTGACCGACTCGACACGCGCCGGCGGCTTGTCCAGCAGGTCGACCTGCGGCAGCTTGTTGTTGGCCAGCTCCTTGAACAGCGGCTTCTGGCGCTCGCGCTGCACACGCTCGGACTTGGGCACTTCCAGCACCGCCGGCTCGATCACGATGGGCATGTGCACCTGCTGCTCTTCGCGGTCTTCCTCCAGCTCGATCTCTCTTGCGCGCTGGGCCTGCTCGCCCAGGCGGATGTCTTCGGCCACCTCGCGCTGCTGGGTGCGGCGCTCGCGCAGGCCGTCCACCCAACCGCCCAGGCCATCGGCCACACGCACCCAGGAAAACTCCAGCGCCAAAGGCAGCGCAATGACCAGCAAGGCGATCCACAACACGCCCGAACCGACAAAGCCCAGCAGGTTCATGGACAAGGGGCCCAGCGTGAAGCCGAGGATGCCGCCCGCATGGCCGGGCAGCCGCAACTCCCACCCGTAGACGCGTGTCCATTCGAGCGCGGTGCTGGCCAAGAGCAGCAACAGAAGACCCAGCCAGCGCACGCCAGGATGCCGGCGCGGAGGCCATTCGCTGGGGTCACTGCGCAGCGAGTCAGCCAGCGCCGCGAGCCACGCACGCGCACCGGCTACCACCAGCCACCAGGCCGAGAAGCCGAACAGCAGCAGCAGCACGTCGGCCAGCCAGGCCCCGGGCGCGCCCAGCCAGTTCAGTGGCGGCAGGCCTTCGCCGGAGGTGGAGAAACCGGCATCCCGCGGGTTGCGGCTGGACAGCGCCAGCGTGAAGGCCAGCCAGCCCAGGCCCCACAGGCCCAGGCGCAAGCGGTTCAATGGCGAGGCCGGCGCGACGCCGACAGGTTCGGGCGCGGGCAAGTTGCCCAGGGTGGTGGCGCGGCGCATCAGGCCTCCCCCCAGCAAATCGACGAGCGGATCATCCGGCTACGGTACACCAAGCCACGGCCGGGCAGCCCGTCAGGCCGCCCGCCGTTTCATTCGGGTACGCGGTTCTTCAGCACCACCGAGCCGGACTCCAGCGTCTCGATCACGCCGCGCTCTTCCAGATCCTTCATGACCCGGCTGACCATCTCGCGCGATGCGCCGACGATCTTGGCCATGTCCTGGCGCGAGACCTTGCTGCGCACGATCTTCTCGCCGTCCACGTCTTCGGCCATGTCCAGCAGCGTGCGCGCGACGCGGCCATACACGTCCAGCAGCGCCAGCGACTCGATCTGCCGGTCCGCGCTGCGCAGCCGGGTGACCAGGCCGCGCATGATGGCGTAGGACAGGCTGGAGTTTTCCGGCAGGCAGCGGGCGAACTCGGGCCGGCCGAGGATCAGCATGTCGCACTGGATCTCGCAGCGCACGGTGGCCGAATGCGGCTGGTTGTCGATCAGGCTCATTTCGCCGACATAGTCGCCGGCCTCCAGCACCGCAAGAATGACTTCGCGGCCTCGTGTATCGGCCGTCAGCACGCGGGCCCGGCCATTGAGCAGGATGAACAAGGCATTGCTCTTCTTGCCTTGCTCGACCACCAGTTCGCCGCGGCGATAGCGCCGCTTGACCACCCCGTCTGCGACCGCGCGGGCCTGATCGTTGGTCAGCAACGAAAACAGCGGCACCCGGCGAATCAGGTCCAGGTTGGACAACATCGACATTCAATGACCCCCTCGAATGAACGCGTTTGGCAGCCCGCCGCCGGCGCACCGGCAGGGGGTTCTCTAAAATACGTCCTTACCATTCTTGCGCAATATGGCGCGTTGCGAACCCGTGACGCACCCCAGTGTTGCACGGCGGCGCATGCCGCCAGGGCAAACACCCGCTTGCGCAGCGCTTCAGAAGATCACTCATGAGCACCATCACCACTCACGCCCAGGTCCTGATTCTTGGCTCCGGCCCAGCCGGCTACTCGGCTGCGATCTACGCTGCGCGCGCCAACCTCAAGCCGCTGCTGGTCACCGGCATGGCCCAGGGCGGTCAGCTGATGACCACCACCGAGGTCGACAACTGGCCGGCCGACGTGATGGGCGTGCAGGGCCCCGAGCTGATGCAGCGCTTCCTCGAACACGCCGAGCGCTTCCAGACGCAGATCGTGTTCGACCACATCCACACCGTCGACTTCAGCGAACGGCCTTTCAAGCTCAAGGGCGACTCCGGCAACTACACCTGCGACTCGCTGGTGATCGCCACCGGCGCCTCGGCCAAGTACCTGGGCCTGGATTCGGAGAAGGCCTTCATGGGCCGCGGCGTGAGCGGCTGCGCCACTTGCGACGGTTTCTTCTACCGCAATGACGAAGTGGCCGTGGTCGGCGGCGGCAACACCGCGGTCGAGGAAGCGCTGTACCTGAGCAACATCGCCAGCACGGTGCACCTGGTGCACAGGCGCGACAAGTTCCGCGCCGAGGCCATCATGATCGACAAGCTGCACGAGAAGGTCGCGCAGGGCAAGATCAAGCTGCACCTGCACCAGACGCTGGAAGAGGTGCTGGGCGACCAGAGCGGCGTGACCGGCGTGCGGCTGAAGAAGGTGGACGGCAGCGCGACGCAGGACATTGCGCTCAAGGGCTGCTTCATCGCCATCGGCCACCACCCGAACACCGACATCTTCCGCGGCCAGCTGGAGATGAAGGACGGCTACATCGTCACCAAGAGCGGCCAGAACGGCTTTGCGACGATGACCAGCGTGCCGGGCGTGTTCGCAGCCGGCGACGTGCAGGATCACGTCTACCGCCAGGCCATCACCTCGGCCGGCACCGGCTGCATGGCCGCGCTGGACGCCCAGCGTTTCCTGGAGCAGCACGACCTCTGATGTGCACAGTGCGCAGGCAAGCCTGTGCACGCACTCGAAAACAGGCTATACTCGCGGGCTTTCCTGCGCCGTGAGGCGCTGCATGAGCGTGCTTCAGCTGATGGCTGGGCGGCGGGCATGCACGGGTTACCGCCACCCTTTTGGCGAGGTGAGGCCGCTGCCTCCAGCCTGCAGTTCAGACTGCTGCGGGCCAGAGGCGGTCGCTGTATGACAAGTATCGGAGTGTCCTCATGGCACGCGTCTGCGAAGTCACGGGCAAGAAGCCCATGGTCGGGAACAATGTTTCCCATGCCAACAACAAAACCAAGCGCCGGTTCCTGCCGAACCTGCAATACCGTCGTTTCTGGGTCGAGAGCGAGAACCGCTGGGTTCGCCTGCGCATCAGCAATGCTGGTCTGCGCCTCATCGACAAGAAGGGCATCGACACCGTGCTGGCCGATCTGCGTGCCCGCGGTCAAGCCTAAACACTGAAGGAGCGACACCATGGCATCCAAAGGCGGACGCGAGAAGATCAAGCTGGAATCCACTGCCGGCACTGGTCACTTCTACACCACGAACAAGAACAAGAAGACCACGCCCCAAAAGCTGGAATTCATGAAGTTCGACCCCAAGGCACGCAAGCACGTGCTGTACAAGGAAATCAAGCTGAAGTAATTCAGCCTGGCACCTTGCTCGAAAAACCCGCCGCCGGCGGGTTTTTTTGTTGCCCGGAACAACTTGCCTCGCCCTGCCTCCAGGGAAATGGGCCAGGCAAGCGCCCATGAAAAAGCCCGCACATGGCGGGCCTCGTGGTCGCGCAGCGCCCGAAGGCGCATAGCAGATGGGCATCAGGCGCGGGCGGCGCGCAGTTGCATCGAGAAGTCGCGCAGCGCCGCAATGCCGCTGCTCTCGGCGCGGCGACACCAGTCCTGCAGGTCCGCCACCAGTTGCTCGGCCGAGACATTGGTGCGGGTCCAGAGCTGGCGCAGTTCTTCGCGCATGGCCACCAGCTGCTGCAGCACCGGGGCACTGTGCAGCGCGCTGTCGACGTGAACACGCAGGTCGGTCGGGATCTTCTCGGCGTCGCGGTGCAGCCAGCGCTCCGCAATGCGCAGGTTGGTCCAGGCAGAGCCGTTGGCGCTGCCTTCGGCCTTCAGGCGGGCAACTTCGGTCGAGCAGGCGCGGCGCAGCTGCTTGGCGTAGTTGGCCATGACCTCGTAGCGGTTGGCGATGATGGCTTCCAGCGTGTGCGCATCCGCCGCCGGCTTGATCTCGCCCAGCTGCAGCTGCGGCGCAGTCTTGCGGACCTTGGCCAGGCCCAGCATTTCCATCGCCCGGATGTAGCCCCAGCCAATGTCGAACTCGAAAGGTTTGACCGAGAACTTGGCCGAGGTCGGGTAGGTGTGGTGGTTGTTGTGCAGCTCTTCGCCGCCAATCACGATGCCCCAGGGCGAAATGTTGGTCGACGCGTCCACCGCCTCGAAGTTGCGGTAGCCCCAGTAGTGGCCCACGCCATTGACCACGCCCGCGGCCCAGATCGGGATCCAGGCCATCTGCACCGCCCAGACCGTGGCACCCAGCGCGCCGAACAGAAGCACGTCGATGATCAGCATCAACGACACGCCCAAGGCGCTGTAGCGGGTGTAAAGGTTGCGCTCGATCCAGTCGTTCGGCGTGTTGTGGCCGAACTTCTCCATGGTTTCCTTGACCTTGGATTCGGCGCGGTAGAGCTCGGCACCGCGCTTCATCACCGTCTCGATGCCCTTGACCTGCGGGCTGTGCGGGTCTTCCTCGGTCTCACACTTGGCGTGGTGCTTGCGGTGGATGGCCACCCATTGCTTGGTGACCATGCCGGTCGTCATCCACAGCCAGAAGCGGAAGAAATGCGACGGGATGGCATGCAACTCCAGCGCCCGGTGCGCCTGCGCCCGATGCAGGAAGATCGTGACCGAGGCGATGGTGATGTGCGTGAGCACCAGCGTGACCAGCACCACTTGCCAGGCGCTGAGGTCCAGCAAGCCGTTGGCAGCCCAGTCGATCAGCGCGGAAAACACGGTTTGGAAGTCAGCCATCGAAGTCTTGTCGCCCAACGAAGAATCGCGAAGAGTCGCGTGGACGCCAGACCGCATCCTGAGGACGCTGCCCAGCGAGGGTTGTGAATTGTAGGGGTCGCCCCCCTGCCGATGAACGCAAAAACTGGGCCGGTAAACAGTCGCTTACCCCAAGATGGGGGCCTGTTGCCCGGGATCAAGCGCGCTGTGCAGAGCCCGGGCAGGCGCCCAGGTTCCCGCGGTCGATTCAGCTCTTGCGCTGCCAGGCGGCGGCAAAGAAGCCGTCGGTGGCGTGGCGTTGCGGCCAGAGGCGCAGCATGCCGTCGCGGTCCAGTTCCTCGCTGCGTTCGACCTGCGCAGAGGCCAGAGCCGCAGCGGCTGGCAAGGGCTCGAAGTCCGGGTGCGCGGCCGCAAAGGCCAGCGCAATGTCCTCGTTCTCGCGCTTGAGCAGGCTGCAGGTCGCATACACCAGCCGGCCACCCGGCTTGACCAGACGCGCCGCGCTGTCCAAGATGGCCGTTTGCTTGACCGTGAGTTCCTCGATCGCCTTGGGCGACTGGCGCCACTTCAGGTCCGGGTTGCGCCGCAAGGTGCCCAGGCCCGAGCAAGGGGCATCGACCAGCACGCGGTCGATCTTGCCGGTCAGGCGCTTGATGCGGTCGTCGCGTTCATGGGCGATCTGCGCCGGATAGACGTTGGACAGGCCGCTGCGCGCCAGCCGCGGTTTCAGGCCTTCCAGCCGGTAGCCGGACACATCGAACGCATACAGCCGGCCGGTGTTGCGCATCAGCGCGCCCAGCGCCAGCGTCTTGCCGCCAGCGCCAGCGCAAAAGTCCACCACCATCTCGCCGCGCTTGGGCGCCACCAGGGCGGCCAGCAGCTGGCTGCCCTCGTCCTGCACCTCCACGTCGCCGCGGATGAACAGCGGCAGCTTCTGCAGCGCCGGCTTGCCCTGGATGCGCAGGCCCCAGGGTGAATAAGGCGTGGCCACGGCCTCGATGCCGGCTTCCTTCAACTCGGCGATCACGTCCTCGCGCTTGGCCTTTTGCGTGTTCACGCGCAGGTCCAGCGGCGCCTGTCCGCTGATGGCGGCCACCAGGGGCCAGAAGTCTTCGCCGAGTTCTGCCTTCAGCGGGTTGGCCAGCCAGTCCGGCAGGTTGTGGCGCAGCTTCTCGGGCAATGTCGCCTGGTCGATCTCGCGCACCTCGGCCAGCCATTTCTGCTCGTGCGGGCCCATGCCACCGCGCAGCTGGCCGTCGGTGCCTTGCCACGCGAGGATGGCGAGGCGGCGCTCCAGCGCGCCGCTGCCACTCTGCGCCAGATGGACCCACAACAGGCGCTGACGCAGCACCGCGTAGGCGGTCTCGGCCAGCGCATGGCGCTCGCGCTGACCCAGCTCACGGTGGTGCTTGAAGAAGTTGGAAACGACCATGTCGGCCGGCTGGTCGAGTTTCAGTGCCTGGCGCAGCAATTCGGTGGCCAGATCCAGCAGGGCATTAGGATGCATCCATGGATTATCCCAGCAGGCACACCCGCCACCGCAATACAGCCTTGTTTGCTGCCAATTGCTGCTGCTTTGCCCTTGCCTGATGCAGACCCTGAGGCACCTGAAGCACCACCTGCAGTACCGGCCGCGGTTGGCGATGGCGGCCATGCTCGGGCTGGCCGTGGCGCTGCTGACGCCCGGCGACTGGCACGTGGTGACTCGCGCACTGGCCGGCTGGAACACCAGTGTCTGGTTCTACCTGAGCGCCATGACATGGCTGATGGCCAGAGCCGACCACGGCCACCTGCTGCGTTTCGCACGCGCCCAAGCGGACAGCGCGCTGGTGGTGCTCAGCGTGGTGATTGCCGCGACCTTGGCCAGCCTGGTGGCCATTGGGATGGAGCTGAGCTGGATCAAGCAGAACGGCATGGAGTTGGCCGCGCCACATGTGCTGCTGGCGGCGGGCACGGTGCTGGGCGCCTGGCTGCTGGTGCCCATGGAGTTCACGCTGAGCTACGCCGCCTGCTACCACGCCGAGAAGCCGCCCGCCGGGCTGCGGTTCCCGGAAACCGACGCCAGCTTCAGCCCCAACTACAGCGACCTGCTGTACTTCGCCTTCACCATCGCAGTGGCCGCGCAGACGGCCGACGTGACCATCACCACCCGCGCCATGCGGCGACTGGTGCTGCTGCAGTCTGTGCTGTCGTTTGCGTTCAATACCGCCGTGCTGGCGCTCACCGTCAACATCGCCGCCAGCCTGCTCTGACGCCGGCAGAGGTTCAGCTCAGCAACTGCGACGCGCCGTCGAGCTGCCGCACCACGCCATCCTGCACCTGCAGCTTGCCTTCGACGAACCAGCGCGCCGCCAGCGGGTAGAGCCGGTGCTCCTGCTGCAGCACCCGCTCGGACAGCGTCTGCTCGTCGTCACCCGGCAGCACCGGCACCACGGCCTGCGCCACGATGGGGCCGTGGTCCAGCTCGGGCGTCACGAAATGCACCGTGGCCCCCGCCAGCTTGCAGCCCTGGGCGATGGCCCTGCGGTGCGTGTGCAGGCCGGCAAACGCCGGCAGCAGCGACGGATGCACGTTCAGCATGCGGCCGGCATAGTGGCCGACAAAGCCGCCGCTGAGGATGCGCATGAAGCCGGCCAGCAGCAAGAGGTCCGGCTGGAAACCGTCGATGACGCGCGCCAGCTCGGCGTCGAAGGCTTCGCGACCGTCGAAGCCGCGGTGGTCGACCACCGCGGTGGCAATGCCGCGCTCGGCGGCCCAGGCGATGCCACCAGCGTCCGGCCGGTTGCTGACGACGGCGGCCACCTGCGCCGGCCAGCCTTCAACAGCACAGCGCTCGACAACGGCCTGCATGTTGCTGCCTCGCCCGGACAGCAGGATGACGATTCGCTTCATGAGGCGCAGGAGTGTAAGCGCCCGCCCCGCTCTGCCAGAATCGAAGGCTTCCCGTCGCGCCTGAAAGCCCCCCATGCGAGCCCGCGTTGTTTCCGGCATGCGCCCCACCGGCGCACTGCACCTCGGCCACTACCATGGCGCGCTGAAGAACTGGGTGCAACTGCAAGATGCAAACGACTGCTTTTTTCTGGTCGCCGACTGGCATGCCTTGACCACCTCCAGCCAGCATGAAGATGCGCTGGAGCGCCGGGTCTACGACATGGTGATCGACTGGCTGGCCGCCGGCATCGACCCGGACCGCGCCACGCTGTTCATCCAGAGCCGGCTGCCCGAGCATGCCGAGCTGTTCACGCTGCTGGCGATGCACACGCCCCTGTCCTGGCTGGAACGCACGCCTGCCTACAAGGACTGGCAGGCCCGCTGCGCCGAGCCCGGCAACCAGCGCGAACCGGCCAGCTACGGCTTCCTCGGCTACCCGCTGCTGCAGGCGGCCGACATCCTGCTCTACCGCGGCACGCTGGTGCCGGTGGGCGAGGACCAGGCGCCTCACGTCGAGATCACCCGCGAGGTGGCACGCCGCTTCAACCACCGCCACGGCCGCGAAGTGCTGCCCGAGCCGGCCACACTGCTGACCGACACGCCGCGCCTGCCCGGGCTGGACGGCGACAAGATGAGCAAAAGCTCGAACCACGGCGCGCACAACGCGATTGCGATGCGCGACACGCCAGCCCAGGTCACCGACAAGCTGCGCCGCATGCCGACCGACCCTCAGCGCGTGCGCCGCGATGACCCGGGCGAGCCGGCGCGCTGCCCCGTCTGGCCGCTGCACCAGGTCTACAGCGACGACAGCACGCGCCAGGCGCTGGCCCAGGGCTGCCGCAGCGCCGGCATCGGCTGCCTGGACTGCAAGCAACCGCTGATCGACGCCATCATCCGCGAGCAGCAGCCCTGGCACGAACGCGCCGAGGCCTGGCTGTCGCAGCCCAAGCAGCTGCAATGGGTGGTGGAGCTGGGCACCGAGCGCGCCCGCACCGTTGCTCGCCAGACCTTGAAAGACGTGCGCGAAGCCATGGGCTTGGCCTACCGGTGAACCCATTCCTCTGATGAACTTCCGCCTCTCCGCACCATGGCTGATGGTGCTGTCGTCCTTCCTGTTTGCCACCATGGGCGTCTGCGTGAAGCTGGCTTCGCAGCAATACAGCGCAGGCGAAATCGTCTTCTACCGCGGCTGCATTGGTGCGCTGTTCATCGCCGGCATCGCCCGCTGGCGCGGCGGCACGCTGCGCACCAGCGTGCCGATGATGCACACCTGGCGCAGCCTGGTCGGCGTCTCGGCGCTGGTGCTGTGGTTCTACGCCATCGGCAAGCTGCCGCTGGCCACCGCCATCACGCTGAACTACATGTCCTCGGTCTGGATGGCGCTGTTCCTGATCGGCGGCGCAGTGCTGCTGGGTGCGTCCAGGGTCGACGGCCGGCTGATCGCCACGGTGCTGGTCGGCTTCGCCGGCGTGGCGCTGGTGCTCAAGCCTTCGGTGGGCAGCGACCAGTTGATCGGCGCACTCTGCGGGCTGGTCTCCGGCATGCTGTCTGCCCTCGCCTACCTGCAGGTCACCGCGCTCGGCCGCGTCGGCGAGCCGGAATACCGGGTGGTGTTCTATTTCTCGCTCGGCGGCCTGCTGGCCGGCGGCTTGCTCGCCTTGAGCGACAGCGGCTTTCACGGCCACACGCTGACTGGCGCGCTGCTGCTGGTCGCCACCGGGCTGCTGGCCACCAGCGCGCAGATCCTGATGACACGCGCCTATGCCATCGGCCGGGTGCTGACCAATGCCAGCCTGCAGTACCTGGGCATCGCCTGGTCCTTCCTGTTTGGCGTGCTGGTGTTCCATGACCCCATCACCGGCTCGGCCCTGATGGGCATGGGCCTGATCATTGCCGCCGGCCTGGCCGCCACGCTGCTGCGCCACAAGGCCGCACCGGACGCACCCGAGCCAACCGACACCTGACCAAGGAGCACCGCACCATGAGCACCGCCGCCAAGCCCTGGGCCCCGCTGATCACCGCCGAGCAGCTGCAAGCGCTGCTGCAGCAAACGCCGCCACCGCTGCTGCTGGACTGCAGCTTCGACCTGGCGGACAGCGGTGCCGGCGAGCGCGCCTTCCTGGACCGGCACATTGCCGGCGCGCGCTACGCACACCTGGAGCACGAACTCAGCGCGCCCAAGAGTCCGGAAGGCTCGATCCGCGGCGGTCGCCATCCGCTGCCCACGCGCGAGGCCTTTGCAGAAGTCGCTGCGAGCTGGGGCCTGACGCCCGAGCGCGGTGTCGTCTGCTATGACCAGCAAG
>NZ_VIDT01000829.1 GCF_006519715.1 Ideonella azotifigens | reverse complement strand
CCGCCAGGTCAAAGCCGCGGCCGGCGCCCTGGTAGGCGAAGGTGGCATCGGTGAAGCGGTCGCACAACACGGTTTCGCCGCGCGAGAGCGCCGGCAGGATGCGCTGGCACAAATGATCGCGCCGAGCGGCGAAGACCAGCAAGGCCTCGGTCAGCGCATCCATCGACTGGTGCAGGAACAGCGCACGCAACTGCTCGGCCAGCTCGGTGCCGCCGGGCTCGCGGGTCAGCAGCACGCGGTGGCCACGTTGCTGCAAGGCCTCGTGCACGGCTTCGATGTGGGAAGACTTGCCGGCGCCGTCAATGCCTTCGAAGCTGATGAAAAACGCGCCTGAAGAAGTCACCGGCTGCCGCCTCGCTGAAACTGGTTCACCGCCCGATTATGGTCGGCCAGGCTGCCGCTGAAGACGCTGCTGCCATCGCCTCGGGCAACGAAGTACAGCGCGTCGGTCTTGTCGGGCTTGGCGGCGGTCAGCAAGGCACGGGCGCCGGGCATGGCGATGGGCGTGGGCGGCAGGCCACGGCGGGTGTAGGTGTTCCAGGGCGTGTCGGCCAGCAGGTCGGCCTTGCGCAGGTTGCCGTCGAAGCTGGCGCCCAGGCCGTAGATCACGGTCGGGTCGGACTGCAACGGCATGCCGATGCGCAGCCGGTTGTTGAACACACCGGCGACCAGCCCTCGGTCGCCCGCCTGGCCGGTTTCCTTTTCGACCACCGACGCCAGCACCAGCAGCTCAGCGGGGGACTTCAACGGCGAGTCCGGTGCCCGCTGTTCCCAGGCCTGGGCCAGGCGCTGCTGCATCGCGGCGCGGGCGCGCTTGAGCACCGTGATGTCGCTCACGCCCTTGCTGTAGGCATACGAGTCGGGGAACAGCCAGCCTTCGGGCGTGTTCTCGGACAAGCCCAGCGCGGCCGCGGCCTGCGCGTCGCTCATGCTGGCCAGCGTATTGCGCAGCCCGGGCGCCTTGGCCACGGCCTCACGCACCTGGCGCAGGTTCCAGCCATCGATGATGCGCAACAGCTCAAGCACCTGCTCGCCGCGCACCATCTTGTCCAGCAGCGCTTTCGGGCTGACCCCAGCCTCGATCTCGTAGCTGCCCGCGCGAATCTTGCGCGACTGGCCGGACCAGCGGAACCATTGGTAGAGCAACTCGGCGGGCACGTCCACACCGGCCTGCACCCATTGCTCGGCCACTTCGCGCGGCGAGGTGCCGGGCTCTATCGACAGCTCGACCCGCGTGCCGCGCAAGGGCAGCGGCTGCTCGGTCCACCACCAGGCGGCCCCGGCGGCGGCCAAGCCGGCCAACAGCAGCAGCGCCAGCAACTTCTTCATCAGTTTCATGGGTGAGGCGCAAACCCTGGCGCTTGCTCTGGCATGGGCGCGCATGATAATCGTCTGCATGACTGTTGCTGCTTCGCCCCCCTCTGAAACAAGCCCCGCCGCCGCTGCGGCCCTGCCTGCCTCGCTTCGCACGGGCGGTGCGCTGCCACTGGCCGACTGGGGCCTGATCCGGGCCCGGGGAGCCGACGCGCTGAGTTTTCTGCAGGGGCAGTTGACCAACGACTTGGCGCTGGCCGGAGCCGACCAGGCCCGCCTCGCTGGTTACTGCTCCGCCAAGGGCCGCCTGATGGCCAGCTTCGTGGCCTGGCGCGCCGCGCCCGATGAATGGCTGCTGGCCTGCAGTGCCGACCTGCTGGCGCCTACGCTCAAGCGGCTGTCCATGTTCGTGCTGCGCGCCAAGTGCCAGCTCAGCAATGCCTCGGCCGAGTTGCCGCTGTGGGGCCTGGCAGGCGACGCAGCCAGCGCTTGGCTGGGCAACGCATTGCCGCCCCAGGCCTGGGGCGTTGCGGCGATGGCTGATGGCCAGGCTGTGCGACTGCCGGACGTAGACGGCGTGCCACGTTGCCTCTGGGCTGGGCCCGCGGTTTCGGCACCCACCGGACTGGCGCCCTCGTCGGCTGATGCCTGGCGCTGGCTGGAAGTGCAAAGCGGCGTGGTGCGCATCGTCGCTGCCACGGCCGAAGCCTTTGTGCCGCAGATGGTGAATTTCGAGATCGTGGGCGGCGTGAACTTCAAGAAGGGCTGCTACCCCGGCCAGGAAGTCGTGGCGCGCAGCCAGTACCGCG
>NZ_VIDT01000828.1 GCF_006519715.1 Ideonella azotifigens | reverse complement strand
GCCCAGCGGGCCTTGCACGTAGGCGTTGCCGACGTTCTTCCAGCGGTGGTGGATCCAGATGATGTTGTTGACCGCGTCGTACTCTTCGGTGATGTTCCAGCCGGGCTCCATGCCAGCGTCCCAGCTGGCGGTGTAGCGGTTCACACCCTGGCCTTCTTCGGTGCTGATCGCGTGGCCCACATCGTCGTAGCCAAAGCTCACGCGGCGCTTGCCCTCCTCGTCTACCACGCCGGTCAGCGCCCAGGCCAGGCCGGGTTTGTCGTAGATGAACTGCAGGTATTTGCCGTCGGGCCAGGTGAGCTGGCTCAGGCTGCCGCCGGTGTAGGCCACGCCAATGACCTGGCCGTCCACCCGGGTGACCTGCGTGATCACACCGGTGGCGTCGTACTTGAACTTGACCAGGTGGCCGAGTTGATCCTGCACGGTGAGCAGGTAGCCTGCATCGGGTGCGTCTGCGCCGGCAGCGGTGCTGTAGCCGTAGGTGAGCACCGTGCCGTCGGCCCGCTTCTCGGTGTTGAGCCGGCCGGTGCTGTCGTAGGTCTCTTCCCCGCGGGTCTGGGCGTCCACGTAGCGCCACCCGCCGCTGATGGCCACCAGCGTGTCGCGCACGCCGGGGTCGGGCACAAAGGCCCCGCCGGAGACCGCAAACGAGACCCAGCGGCCCAGGCCGCGTGAGGCTTGCATGCTGGCTGGCGTGTATTGCGTGCCCGACTGATAGACCAAGCGCTTGTGCAGGTTGCTCTCGACCAGCGTGCCGAATGAGGGCAGCGCCGTGTACGAAAACAGCAGGTCCGGATTGTCGCTGGGCAGCTTCCTGCGCATGTCGTAGCGCAGCTTCAGGCCGCCTAGGCCGGCGTCAAGGTCGACGTCGTAGCTGCTGCCGCCGATCAGCGGGTAGATCGGGTCTCCCACTCCGAACAGGCTCGCCTTCTTGCCAGGGCACGAGGCGGGCTTGTCGTGCCAGATGTCCTTCATGGGGACACATTGGCCCACGGAAGGCTCATATAGGTAACCAGGAACGCAGAACCCTGGTCGCCAAGTGGTATCTATATATCGCGAAGATCCCTCATCCCAAACAGACTGGTACTTGAATGGACACCAGTAGGTAACGTTGTTTATCGAACCGGTGGAACAGCCATAACAATTTTCTCCTTGATTCGCCGAGCACGCCGCTTTTGCTTCTGCGCTTGTATAGTACAGATCTGTAATTATTATTTTATGATGCTGGTAAAGCGCATCATCAGTCTCAATTATTTCAGCATACTGAGCTGCGCAGCTTATTGATAAACAAGATGCAGCAATGGCAAAGAAAATATGGTGGATCAATTTAGAAAAACTCATCTTAAACCACGTCAGATGCGGTGCTTTGATTGCCGTGTGGCAATGGCATTGTGGAAAAAACCAAGTAGCCAATGAGCTCACCTATTACAAAAGAAATTTGAACTCATCTACCCCTCCCATCGAACGCATTCCAACGCAAATGCAACACGTAACCTGAGTCTCCGATCGTGCGACTTTCTACCGAATCCAATACCCAGCTCGCCCCATCCCCTTGATTCAGGCACTGGGTCAGCTGCGTAGCTTGGGACTGATGGATGGCAACCACTTCCGCAGAGGCGGAATTACTCGCTGCATCAAACCTAAAGCTTGCCAATGACATGCCGTTGACCACGCACCGCTCCAACTCCAAAAGCCGAGCCTCGACCGGCAGTTGCAAAAGCTCCCCATCCCGCACCGCATTGACCTCCCACGGCGCTGAAGCGCCCCTGGCGGCCGGAGCCGCTTTGCGCGACACGCTCTGCTCAGCCGTAAGCAACGCCTCCTGAAGCCGCTGCAACTCCGCATGCTGTCGAGTGAGCAGCATTCCGAAGCCGCCGACAACTGCCAGGGTCAGCAAAGCCAGCGCAGGCCGAAGCCCCTTGAGGCGCCGCCTCGGCAAGAAATCAAACTGCAGCATGGGTGGCACCATGGGCCTCGTCCTCCATCGCCGCAATCGCAAAACCCGCACCAACGGACGCAGCCGCTCGCCGGACGTCGAGGCACCAAGCTGCCAATGGCTCGGTTGCCCTCAATCTTCGAAGCGCCTGGGTTGTCGATGCTTTTGTGGACGCATCGAACACCGACAGCGTG
>NZ_VIDT01000827.1 GCF_006519715.1 Ideonella azotifigens | reverse complement strand
GCGCAGCGCGCAGGCCGGTCGCGTGGGCGACCTTTCCGTGCGCGTCGGCCAGTTCGCCCAGCCGGGCACTCGGCTGATGAGCATCGTGCCGGTGCAACAGACCTACCTGGTGGCGAACTTCAAGGAGACCCAGATCGGCCGCATGCAGGCCGGCCAGCCGGTGAAGCTGCATGTGGACGCGTGGCCAGGCGAGACGCTGCGCGGCGTGGTCGAAAGCTTCTCGCCGGGCACCGGCGCGCAGTTCGCACTGCTACCGCCGGAAAACGCCACCGGCAACTTCACCAAGATCGTCCAGCGCGTGCCGGTGCGCATACGGCTGGACGTGGACGCGGCCCAGCGCGCCCGCCTGCTGCCCGGCCTGTCGGTGACGGCAGATGTGGACACCCGCGGAGCAGCGGACCATGGCTGAAGCCACGGCCGACAACCCGCCAACAGCGAGCACGCCCAGCACCGCCGCGCCAGCCCGTGAACCCAACGCCAGCCTGAACGACTGGATCGCCGTGACCGCCGGCGCTTTGGGCGCGCTGATGGCGGTGCTGGACATTTCCATCACCAACTCGGCGCTGCCTCAGGTGCAAGGCGCCATTGGCGCCACTGGCACCGAAGGCACCTGGATCTCCACCGGCTATTTGATGGCCGAGATCGTCGTCATCCCGCTGTCGGCCTGGCTCACGCGCGTGTTCGGGCTGCGCAATTTCCTGGTCGGCGTGGCGCTGCTGTTCACGCTGTTCTCGGCACTGTGCGGCTTCTCCACTAGCCTGGGCATGCTGATCTTCGCCCGCATCGGCCAGGGGCTGACCGGCGGCGCGATGATCCCCACCGCGCAGACCATCGTGCGCACCCGGCTGCCGCGCCACCAGTTGCCCGCCGGCATGACGCTGTTCGGCCTCACGGTGCTGCTCGGCCCGCTGCTGGGCCCGGTCATCGGCGGCTGGCTGACCGAGAACATCAGCTGGCACTGGTGCTTTTTCATCAACGTGCCGATCTGCGTGGGCCTGGTCGGGCTGCTGCTGTGGGGGTTGCCGGCCGACCGCGCGCAGCTGCGCGAATTCCTCGGCGCGGACTGGCTGGGCATCGCCGGCCTGGCGTTGGGCCTGAGCACGCTCACCGCGGTGCTGGAGGAAGGCCAGCGCGAGCGCTGGTTCGAGTCCGACCTCATCATCCTGCTGAGCCTGGCGTCGGCCATCGGCATGGTGATGGTGGCGCTCTCGCAGCGGCTGGCTGCGCGGCCCATCCTGCGGCTGAGCCTGATGCGCAACAAGAGCTACGCCAGCGTGATCTTCATTGTCTTCACCGTCGGCGCGGCGTTCTACGGCGTGTCCTACCTGGTGCCGCAGTTCCTGGCGCAGATCTCGGGTTACAACGCACAGCAGGCCGGCGCGGTGATGCTGCTCAGCGGCATCCCGGCCATCCTGATGATGCCGATGCTGCCGCGCCTGCTAGGGCGCATGCACTATTCGGTGCTGGTCATCGCCGGCCTGCTCCTGATCTTCGGCAGCTGCTGGCTGGACAGCAGCCTCACCGCCAGGAGCGCCGCGGACGACTTCACCTGGTCGCAACTCTTGCGCGGCCTGGGCCAGATCCTGGCCATGATGCCGCTGAACCAGGCCGCGATGGCCTCGGTGGCGCGCGAAGAGTCGGGCGACGCCGCCGGCCTCTACAACATGGCGCGCAACCTCGGCGGCTCGGTCGGCCTGGCCTTGATCGGCACCTTCATCGACCGGCGCGATGCCTTCCACGTCGACGTGATCAACAGCTCGGTGAGTGCCAATGCCGAGATCACGCAGTCGCGCATGGCCGCCAGTGCCGCCGGCCACCTGGCCCAGGTTGGCGACTTCGCCCATGCCCAGCTTCAGGCCCTGGCCGAGCTGGCTGGCCAGATCAGGCTGGAGGCGCTGGTCATGACTTACTCCGAAACCTTCTACGCGCTGGGCCTGGTGATGCTGCTGTGCGTGCCGCTGGCCTTGCTGATCAAAACGCCGCGTGCGCCCGCACCCGCCACCGAATCAGCACATTGAGGCACCTTTTCAGAAAGAACGCGATGCCGCTTCGACTGCTGCCTTTCCTTCCGCGCGCCGTGGCCCTGGCCACCGCGCTGCTGCTCGCCGCCTGCACCACCGTCGGCCCGGAC
>NZ_VIDT01000826.1 GCF_006519715.1 Ideonella azotifigens | reverse complement strand
CGCGCCTGCCGGAAGACGTGTTGCAGCACAACTGCATCGTCTACTCCGAACTGAACAGCGCCATCAACTGGACCTTCACCGCCGGCCCCGGTGCGCCTGTGGCCGTGGGCACCCAGGTCTCGCTGCGCGCACAGGGCAACCTGCAGACGGACAGCAGCGAGGTCATCCGCGCGGCGGTGCTGTCCGGCATGGGCATCGGCCAGGCGCCCACCTGGCTGTTCGAAGCCGAACTGGCTTCCGGCGAGGTGCAGCGGCTGCTGCCCGATTGGCCCGCACCGCCGCTGCCCATCCACCTGGTGAGCCCGCCGCAGCGCCGCCAGTCGGCCAAGGTGCAGGCTTTTGCGGCGCACGTGGCCGCGGCGAGTTAGAGCGCCTTTTCCAGCGGCGGCGCCCGGTACACCAGCACCTTCAGCGAACGCTGGTCAGACACGTCGGCAAACGCTGGCGGGTTGGCCACGCGTTCCACGAAGCTCAGCTCTGGCGCCAGTTCGCGCACCTGGTCCTGCAGGAAGGCCGGGCCCAGCTCTGGCGCATTGAGGCACAGCAAGACGTGGCCGTCGGGCGCCAGCAGGTCCGGCAGGCGCTTGATCAACCGGGCATAGTCCTTGGTCGCGACGAAGCTGCCCTTCTGGTAACTGGGCGGGTCCACGATGATCAGCCCGTAGGGCCCGCTGCGCGTCACCTTGCCCCAGGAGCTGAACAGGTCATGCGGCAGGAAACGGGCGTTGGCCGACACGTCATTGAAGCGGTGGTTCTGCTGGCCAATGCCCAGCGCGCCCTGGCTCATGTCCAGGTTCACGACCTGCCGCGCGCCGGCCTGCAGCGCCACCACCGAAAACGCGCAGGTGTAGGCAAACAGGTTCAGCACCCGCACGCGATGGTCCTCGGTGGTGTGCTTGGCCACGTGCCTGCGCACCCAGCGCCGCCCCTCGGCCATGTCCAGGAAAAGGCCGTGGTTCTGCCCCTTGCCCACGTGCACGCGAAAGCGCGCCCCGTCCTCGCTGACCCAGTGCGGGTCCGGCACGGCGCCGGCCATCAGCTGCGTGCTGCTCTTGCCCTCGTGCCGGCACTGGAAGACCCAGTTCAGCGGCTGGCCCGGCGCGAGCTGCTCCCAGCGCTGTGCCAGCGCCGCGCCAGCAGCGGCCAGTTCCTCGTCCGCCACCGGCTGGAAGCTGGTCAGCACCCACACGGGCGGGAAGAAGTCCAGCGACCAGTGTTCGCAGCCCGGGTGCAGGCCACCGCGGCCGTGGAAGATGCGCTGGGCGTCTGTGGGCAAGGCCGTCGAGGCGATGGCGTCTAACAAGGGCTGCATGGGGCGCGCAAGATCGAAAATGAGGATCGGGAGGCGAGGGCGGCGATTCTGTCGCAGTTCAGCCGCGGGCCTTGGCGCGCCAGAACTCAGTGTCGAACAACTGCTCGGTGCCGCTGCGCTCATTCACCAGCCAGAACTGCCGCCCATCCGGGCTCAGGCGCGAAACCTCGCCGGTGTGGCGCCCGGCGCTCACGCGCTGGCCCAGCGCATTGGCCGGGAAGCCGGGCCGGCGCGCCAGCTCCAGCAGCGGCACGGCCTCGCGCGTGTCGGTGCCCAGCTTCAGCCGCTGCACCAGCGCGGCCAGCATCGGGTTCGTGATGTCGGCCGCCGACAGGTAGACCAGCACCTTGGCCTGCGCCCGGCTCAGCGCCACGTTCAAGAGGCGCTGCGCCTCTTCCGTCTGAAGGAAAGGCTGCGTGCCATCGGCAGGGTCGAACAGCACGGCCGGCGCTTCGCTGCCCTGCGCCCGGTGCACCGTGCTGACCTTCACCGTCTCCGGCACGCCATGGGCCCACAGCCGCTGGCGGATCAGCGCCCGCTGCGCGCGGAACGGCGTCAGCACGATCAGTTCCTGCGGCAGCCAATGCCCGCTTTCCAGCGCCGCGGCCACGGTCGCGGCAATCAGCTCGGCAGACTCTCTGCGAGCCGGCCCGCGCTCCATGGCCGACCAGGCGCCATCGGTCTTCAGCCGATGCACATGCACATGCGTGCCCGCGTCCGCGTCGCCCAGCGCGCGCTGCCGCGCGGCCAGCCAATCGGGCGAGGCCAAGGCGTCTTCGGCCACACGCAGCGCGCCGTCGTAGAACAGGTCGCTGACCAG
>NZ_VIDT01000825.1 GCF_006519715.1 Ideonella azotifigens | reverse complement strand
TACCCCTGCAGGGTTTCGGGCGCGGGCAGGTTCAGTGCCTCGGCGGCGCCTGCGGCGTAGCTGGCCAGGCGGCAGCGGGCGAAGAAATCCTCGACCTTGTCGTGCACCGCGTCCACCGCCTGCGCGGCGCTGCGCATGTCGCCGCAGTCACTCTGGCCCTGGCGGTGCCAGGCCAGCAAGGCTTCGGCGGCGTCGAAGAAGGCGGTGGCCTGGTCGAGGCCGATGCCGGCTTCGCCGCCAGCGTCCTTCACGCTGCCCTGGGTCTCGACGATCTGCTCGATCAAGCCACGCAATGCGGTGTCGTCGCCAGCGGTTGCGGCAGTGACGATGCCGTCGCCGTTCAGCCGTTCTTCGGCCAGGTGCTGCTGGCGCTCGGCAATGGCTTCCAGGCCGATGTCGCTGGCCTTGGCTTGGGCTTCGTCGAGGCGGGCCAGCGTGTGGCGGGCTGCTTCGGCCAGTGCGCGGCCTTCTTCGTTGTCGGCCAGCGAGGCCAGCGCCAGGCGCTCGCCGCCGCGCACCAGCTGCTGCGGATCGGCCAGCCGTTCGCAGGCCCATTCGCAGGCGGCCAGCAACTCGGGCGCGCGGATGCGGCCGTCGTGGTCGGTGTCGATCAGGTCCAGCGTGCGCGGGTCGAAGTGGGTGCCACGGGTCGGGCAGGCGAGGGCGACCCAGAGCTTCTGGTCGAGTTCGCGCAGGTGGGCGATGTCATCACCGCTGGTGATGAGCACCTGGTCGACGCCACCGGCGCGGAAGAATTGCCAGGCATGGTTCATGGAGGACGGGGCCGGACGCCGGAGAAGGTCAAGGACTTGAGGCAAGTGTCGCCCGGTGCCAGGTGCCGCTGTGTAGGACCAGGCCGCAGAGAGGCTGCCAACAGGTCACCGCGAGGGATTCGTCACTGCGGTGTCTGCTTGAGGCGCGCCATCTCGTACGGAGGGTAGAAGGGCGCCACGCCGGGAGCATGGCAACCGCGGCCACTTTTTTCAACATCACATTCATCGACCCGTCATGCGCGACCCCGTCCGACAACTCGCACACTCGGCCCGCTTTCGTCTTTCGCATGAATACGAGACGGTGTGGCTGATGCGCGAAGGTGCAAGGCCCACCGAGATCGGTGATTTCTACGGCGACCCCCACACGGCCATCATCGATCGTGGCGAAAGATGGTGTGCCGTCGGCGGCAACGGCCTCATCGTCTATTTCCTCGAAGAGCCGTTCGAGGCATACCAACCCGGCCGGCCGTCCGCCCAGTATTTCGAGCTCGGCCGGAAGGAGCGGGACACCTGGTGGGTGGAGAGAATCCAGCAAACCGGCCCGTGGGAAATCCAGGTCCTCCTTGAGACGGGCCTCACCCAACACATCTCGTTCGAGCGGACCAGCGAAGGCTGTGCCTTTGTTGTTCGCGCTGGCCTGCCGACGCCGTGACCCGAACTCCGCTGGCTTGCGCGTCTACGCCCAAGCCAGCATGGCCTCGCCGCGGGTGATCAACGCCACGCCGGGCGACACGGCGCCTTCGGCAGGTCGGGGCGGGCATGCGCCGTTGACGCGTGCTCAGCCCCAGCGGCTGCGCAGCTTCTCGCGCAGGTCCATGACCTGGGTGGTCGGGCGCGTGGGTTCGCTGCCGTCGGCGCGCGGCGTGGCGTGTGTGAACAGCGGCAGCAGCTCGGGCGGCAGGAAGCGGCTGCGGGCACCGTACATGTGGCGGTCGCCGTGGCGGTGCTGCTGGGTCACGTAGAAGCGTTGAGGCACGATCAGGTCCAGGTGCTGGCGGGCGCGGGTCATGGCCACGTAGAGCAGCCGGCGCTCTTCCTCCAGCTCGGCCGTGGTGCCCACGCCGAGGTCGCCGGGCACGCAGCCGTCCACGACGTTCAGCAGCGTCACGGCCTGCCATTCCTGGCCCTTGGCGGCGTGGATGGTGGAGAGGATCAGGTAGTCCTCGTCCAGTGACGGGTCACCGGCGTTGTCGCTGCTGGCCTCCGGCGGGTCCAGCGCCAGCTCGGTGAGGAAACGCTCGCGGCTGCGCTGGCCGCGGGCCAGTTGCACGAGCTGGTCGATGTCGGTCTGGCGGGCGGCGGCGTGTTCGTGCAGGCGCTCCAGCTGCGGGGCATACCAGTCGGCAATCGCCTGCAGCTCGCC
>NZ_VIDT01000824.1 GCF_006519715.1 Ideonella azotifigens | reverse complement strand
TGCTGGCGCTGGTGCTGGTGCGCCGCTCGATCGCACCGATCAACGCGCTGCACCGCGGCGCGCAGGCGCTGGGCGACGGCAAGCTGGACGCGCGCATCGAGATCCGCACCGGCGACGAGCTGGACGACCTGGCGCTGCAGTTCAACACCATGGCCAGCAACCTGCAGCATGTGTACCGCAACATGTCGGCCATGATTGCCGAGAAGACGCGCGACCTGGAGCTGGCCAACCGCCACAAGTCCGAGTTCCTGACCCACATGTCGCACGAGTTGCGCACGCCGCTGAACTCGGTGATCGGCTTTTCCGACGTGCTGCGCGAAGAGCTGTTCGGCGCGCTGAACGACAAGCAGAAGGAATACGCCAACGACATCCATGCCTCCGGCGAGCACCTGCTGGCGCTGATCAACGACGTGCTGGACCTGTCGAAGATCGAGGCCGGCCACATGACGCTGGACCTGTCGGAAGTGGAGGTGGCCTCGCTGCTGACCGCCACCGCCAACATGATGCGCGAGCGCTGCATGCGCCAGGGGCTGCAGCTGCAACTGCAGCTGCCGGAGGACATGGACGTCTGGACGGTGGACGCGCGGCGGCTGCGGCAGGTGGTGCTGAACCTGCTGTCCAACGCGGTGAAGTTCACCCCGGCCGGCGGCCAGGTGACGCTGCGCGCCGGGCAGAATGCGGCCGAAGGCCTGTGGGTCGAGGTGAGCGACACAGGAGTGGGCATCGCGCTGGAGGACCAGGCCACGGTGTTCGAGGAGTTCCGCCAGGTGGGCGACGACGTGCTGCGCAAGGCCGAGGGCACCGGCCTGGGCCTGCCGCTGGTGCGGCGGCTCGTGCATTTGCATGGCGGCGAGGTCACACTGCACAGTGCGCCAGGCCAGGGCTCGACCTTCCGCTTCAACCTGCCGCTGCAGCCCGCCGCAGCACCCGTGCCCGCCATCATCTGACTGCCCCCGGGACCCTGCCATGACCACCCTGCATGTGATCGACGACGACGAGCGCAGCCGCAAGCTGGCCTCCGACGTGCTGGCTGCGGCCGGTTTCGAGGTGCTGCAATCCGGCACCGCTGCCGCCGCCCGCGACCAGCTCAGCGCCCACGGCGCCGACCTGGTGCTGCTGGACATCCAGCTGCCCGACGAAGACGGCTTCAAGGTGATTGCCTGGATCCGTGAGCAGCCGGCCCTCAAAGAGGTACCTGTGATTGCGCTGACGGCCTCGGTGATGCCGGCGCACCGCGGCCGCATCGAAGAATCGGGCTTCAACGGCTTCATCGCCAAGCCGCTGTCCTCCGTGCGCGAGTTCGTGCTGAAGGTGCGGGAGCACCTGGGCCGGTCGTGAACGAGGGCTCACCGGCCTTTCCAGGCCCCTCACCGGCGCGCATTCTGGTGGTGGACGACCTGCCGGCCAATCGCCGGCTGCTGGAAGCCCACCTGCTGGCCCGCGGCTACCAGGTCTGCCTGGCGGCTGGCGGCCACGAAGCGCTGGCCATGGCCAGCGCCGAACCGCCGGACATGGTGCTGCTGGACGTGCTGATGCCCGACATGGACGGTTTCAGCGTCTGCGCCGCGATGCGGGCCTTGCCGGCGCTGCGCGCGGTGCCCATCGTGATGGTGACCACGCTGGACGCCAAGGAAGACCGGGTGCGCGGGCTGGACGCCGGGGCCGACGACTTCATCACCAAGCCCCTGGTGAAGGAAGAGCTGTGGGCCCGGGTGCGCTCGCTGCTGCGGGTCAAGACGCTGTACGACGAATCGCAGCGCCAGCAGCGCCAGCTCGCCAGTTGGTCCACCGAGCTGGAGCGCCGCGTGGCCGAGCAACTGGGCGAGATGCAGCAGCTCTCGCAGCTCAAGCGCTTTTTCTCACCGGCGCTGGCGGCCCGGCTGGTGGCCAGCCGGCTGCGCGACGAGATCCTGAACAGCCACCGGCAGGAGGTCACGGTGCTGTTTGCCGACCTGCGCGGCTTCACCGCGTTTGCCGAGCAGGCCAGCGCCGACCAGGTGATGGCGATGCTGCGCAGCTTCCACGCGGCCATGGGCGAGCTGATCTTCCAGTTCGAGGGCACGCTGGAACGCTTCACCGGCGACGGGTTCATGGTCTTCTTCAACGACCCCGACCCGCAGCCCGACCACAGCCTGCGCGCGGTG
>NZ_VIDT01000823.1 GCF_006519715.1 Ideonella azotifigens | reverse complement strand
GGCCAGGTCCAGCATGGCCACTCCCTCGCTCAACCCGACAGCGCGCCGAGCAGCTCGACGGTGACCGCCTCGGTGCCCAGCAGCGTGACCTGGCAGGCCAGGCGGGACTTGCTGCCGATGCCGATCAGGCTGTCGAGCCGGGCGTTTTCGGCCGGCGTCATCTTCGAGATGCCCTTGCGGCCCTCGGTGACGAACAGGTGGCAGGCGCCGCACTTGGCTTCGCCGCCACACTTGCTGACCAGCTTGACGCCAGCGTCCAGGATGGCCTGCAGCAGCGAGGTGCCGGCGGTGAATTCGGTGGTGGTGCCCGAAGGCAGGATGGTGAGCGTGGTCATGGCGATGGCTCCGGATGGGGCGGGTGGGGAAAACAGGAAGGAAGCGGCGCGCTCAGGCCGGCTGCGGCACACCAGCAACGAGCTGCGCGGCCACCTCGGCCAGCGGCAGCGCAATGCGGGTGATGCCCTGCTCTTCGAGGAAGCGCTGCTCCATGCGCGTGGGCTCGTCTGGCAGCACCGCGAAGTGCGGGCCGGCCGAGCGCTTCATGATCTGGCGCGCGAAGGCCCGCGGCAGCTGGTCGTTGAAGCGGCAGCCGAGGAACACGAAGCCCAGCGCAGCGCGGCGCTGCTGCACCACGGCGGGGATGGGGGTCTGGATGTCGATCTCGGTCAGCACCTCGACGTAGTCGGTGTCCGAGACCAGGTAGTTGCCGGCCGGCGCATGGCCGCCCCAGGGCTTGTAGAGCACGGTGGTGGGCGCCAGCGGGTCGGGGCTGAGCTGGCCGTCCGGCTGGTACCAGCCGGTCCAGGTGCCGAAGTGTTCGGACTGCGACAGGCCCTGAACCTCGGCCCAGTCGGCCCTGCCAGAAAGTGCGGCGCGCACGGTGTCGTCGTACCAGGTATCGACGATCAGCGGCGCCGGCAGCGAGGCCAGCCAGCGGTGCAGCGGCGAAGGCTGGGGCGTGGCGGCAAAGGCCTCGTTCATCGCGGTGACCAGGGTCTTGCGGTGCTTGAAGTTCTCGATGAACTGGGCCACTGCGGTGAGCCGGTTGCGGATCTTGCCGGGCACCGAGGTCTTGGCATTGAGAAAGCCGGCCAGCGCCAGCGGCGTGGCGGGCACTGGCTGCGTGGGGCACAGTTCCAGCACCAGCGGGCCGAGATAGGGGGCGAGCTGGCCGCTGGCCAGGCCTTCGATCAAGGCCGCGGGAAGGGTGTGAAGCGGGTCGGACATGGCAATGCTTTCCAAAGTCGGTGTCAGTAGATGGCGGCACCGGCGCCGACGTTGACCGAACTGTCCTTCATCGTCTTGACGATGAACTTGACGTGGTCGGCCGCCAGGTGGGCGTGGAAGGGCAAGGAGACGGCCCTGTCGGCAATGCGCTCGCACAGCGGCAGCTGGCCGCGCTGCCAGCCCTGCTGGATGTAGTGGAACTGCTGGTGCAGCGGCTGGCAGTAGAGGACGGTCTCGATGTACTGCGCGGCCATGTCGTCGATGATCTGCTCGCAGGTGCTGACCGAGAAACGCTTGCCCAGGTGCACCGTGTAGAGCATCCAGTGCACCTCGTCCACGTCCGGCGCGATGTACGGCGGCTTGATGCCCTCGAAGCTCTGCATCTGCTCCTGGTACCAGCCCTCGACCTGCTTGCGCGTGGCCAGCAGCTCGTCCAGCCGGGCCAGCTGGCCGGCAGCGAGTGCGGCGGTCGGCTCGCTGATGGCCGCCTGCAGCGGCACCCTTGAGCCGACCGAGACCGAACGCCGGTCGCGCAGCGAGCGGGTGCGCAGGTAGCGCAGCTCGCTGGCCAGCGCGTCGTCGTCGGTCAGCACCATGCCGCCTTCGCCGCAGCACAGGGCCGAGGGCTGCGAGAAGTCGAACACCGCCAGGTCGCCGAAGCTGCCCACCTGCCGGCCCTGGTAGCGCGAGCCGATGGCCTCGGTGGAGTCCTCGATCAGCGCCAGGCCGCGGGCGTCGGCCAGCGCACGGAATTCCTTCCACGCAGCCGGATGGCCGTTGACATTGCCCACCAGCAAGGCCTTGGTGGCCGGCGTGATGCGGGCCTCGGCGCGCACCGGGTCCAGGCAGCCGGACCAGTAGTTGATGTCGGCGAACACCACCCGCGCACCGACCAGCGCGACGGCGTGCGCCACCTGGTGCCAG
>NZ_VIDT01000822.1 GCF_006519715.1 Ideonella azotifigens | reverse complement strand
CGTGTTGCCGTTGGACGGGCAGCCGCTGCTGTTGCCACTGCAACTGGACGACTGGCTGGATGGTCTGCGGGTTGGCGAAGAGCGCCCTGTTTGGTTGCAGGTGCAGGCCAGCCGCCTGTGCGGCAAGAAGCCTGCGAGCGGCAAGGCCACGCCGCGGCTGGACAAGCTGGTCGGCCCGTGGCTGCGCGCGATGGCCGCAGCCGCCAGCGGCCAGCCAGTGGACCTGCTGCTGATCGGCCGCGATGCGACCTTGTACTTCACGCCGCCTGCACTCGAGATGGCCAACGCGGCGGCGCAAGCTGTGCTGGCCGCGTGGCAAGTGGCACAGCAGCAGCCGCTGCCGGTCGCGCCGCGCACTGCACTGGCCTGGCTGGACGCGCCAGCAACTGCGCTCGCCACCTACCAGGGAGACTTCCAGCGCCGCGGCGAGGTGGACGAACCCTGCCTGGCGCGGCTGTTTCCTGACTTCGAGGCACTGACGGAAGCCGACGCTGCTGGTGCCAACTTCGGCCACTGGGCCCAGGCGCTGTATGCGCCACTGCGCGACTGGGCGCAGCGCCACGTCAGCGTGACCTGGCACCCGAGCGCAGACGACGTGGCCGAGGAGGCTGCATGACGTCCGCTGCCCAGGCCCTGCGGCCACTGGACTTTCCGCTCTGGGGCAGCCGGCTGATCGAGGCCAGCGCTGGCACCGGCAAGACCTGGACGATTGCCGCGCTGTACCTGCGGCTGGTGCTGGGCCATGGCATTGATGCCACGCGCTTCGGCGGCCCGCTGCGGCCAGACCAGATCCTGGTGATGACCTTCACCCGGGCCGCGACGCGCGAGCTGTCGGACCGCATTCGCGCCCGCCTGCTCGACGCGGCCAAGGCCTTCCGAGGCGAGCTGGACGAGTCGAAGATCGATTCGCTGCTGAAGGAACTGATGGCGACGTACGAGGGCGACGACGCTGCCCGCGAAGCTGCGGCCTGGCGCCTGGCCACCGCCGCCGAAGGCATGGACGACGCGGCGGTGCACACGATAGACGCCTGGTGCCAGCGCATGCTGCGTGAGCACGCCTTCGACAGCGGCAGCCTGTTCGACGAAGAGCTGCTGGCCGACGAGCAGGCGCTGTGGCTAGAGGTCGCGCAGGACTACTGGCGCCAGCAGTGTTACCCGCTGGACAGTGCGTCGCTGAACGCCGTGCTGTCCGTCTGGCGCGGCCTGCCGGCGCTGGTGGCCGACGTGCGCAGCCTGGGCACGCAAACCTTGCCTGAAGGTGCTGGCGAGGGCAGCCTGGCCGACTGCCTGCGCCAGGCCACCCAGGTGCGGGCCGAGGCTTTGGCTGCGCTGCGTGCCGGCTGGGCCGAGCGAGCTGAACAGATGCGCCACTGGCTGCAGGCGCAGTGCGACCTCAAGCTGGGCTGGGAAGGTCGCAGCCTTCAGGCGCGGTTCTTCAATCCCTGGCTGGACACGCTGGCCAGCTGGGCGCGGGGCGACAGCGAAGCTGAGTTGCCCGAACTCAAGACCGGGCGCCAACGGCTCACGCCGGCCGGTGTGCGGGGCATGCGCAAGGTCGACGCGCCAGCCATCGATCTGCCGCCTGTGTTCGAGGCTTTCGAATCGTTGCTCACGGCGCTGGATGCCTTGCCGGAGATCGCGCCGACGCTGCGCCTGCATGCTGCGGCGCGCGTGTCGGCGCGGCTGGACCAGCTCAAGCGCCAGGCCGGCCAGTTCGGCTTTGCCGACCTGCTGAGCCGGCTGGACGCTGCGCTGGAAGGCCACAACGGCGACCGCCTGCGCGAGCGCATCCTGGCGCAGACGCCGGTGGCGTTGATCGACGAATTCCAGGACACCTCGGCGCTGCAGTTCCGCCTGTTCGACCGGCTCTACGACACGGCGGCGAATGCACGCGGCACGGCGCTGCTGCTGATCGGCGACCCCAAGCAGTCCATCTACCGCTTTCGCGGCGCGGACATCCACAGCTACCTGCAGGCCCGCGCCGCCACCGCTGGCCGCCACTATGTGCTGGACACCAACTACCGCTCGACCGAAGCCGTGGTTCAGGCGGTCAACGCGATCTTCCTGCGTGGCGAGCAGCGCGAAGGCGAGGGCGCTTTCGGCTTTCGCCAGCCGGGCGGTGACAACCCGCTGCCCTTCCTGCCGGTGGCAG
>NZ_VIDT01000821.1 GCF_006519715.1 Ideonella azotifigens | reverse complement strand
GCGGGCAATGGTGCGCTCCAGTTCGGAGACGTTTTCCGGCCAGTCGTAGCCGCGGCAGGCCTGCAGCAGCTCGGCGCTGCAACGCTGGGGCGCGGAGAAGCCATGGCGCTCCAGCGTGGCGCTGATCAGCGCCTCCATGTCGTCCTCGCGCACGCGCAGCGGCGGCAGCTCGGCGCCGAGGAAGTCCAGCTCGGCCAGCAAGGCCCTGGAGAACCCGGCTTCAGCGCCCAGCCGCGACAGGTCCGCGGTGGCCGAGGCAATGATGCGTGCGCCGTTGGCCTCGGTAGCCTCGCCAAGATGGGTCGGGCAAAGGTGTTGCAGGTGGCGGTGCAGCTGGGTCTGCAGCCGCGGGCTCAGCTCGTCAATGCCGTTCAGGAACAGCGTGCCGCCCTGGGCGCTGGCCAGCCACTGGGCCGGCTCGCCTGCAGGGTCTGCGCAATGTACCTCGACCACCGGACCGGCACTGCGCCGGCTGCCCACATGGATGGCCGCGGCCGCCCAGGCCTTCTCGGTGCCGAACTCGCCGTGCAGCAGCACCGGCAGGTCACTGCCCGCCGCGCGTTCGATGAAGCATTCCAGCGCGTGCAGCGGCTGGCTGATGCCCACCAGCAGGCTGGCCCGGCGCAGCTGCCGGCGCGACCAGGCCTGAACCCGGTAGCGGTGCGCCAGGTAGGCACACCGCTTGGCAAAATGCGCCACCCCATCGGCATGCTGCGCGCCACCCTCGGCCTGCGCATGCCAGCCCAGCGTGAGCTCGCCGATCGGCATGCCGGCGTAGTGGGCGGTGAACGCGGTCTGCACGCCGGTCGCCGGCTGCGGATGACCTTCCAGCGGCAGCCAGCCCTGCTCCCAGGCCGCGTCGTGCCAGCGGGTGCCAATGCCACCCGCCGGTTCGCCGTGAAAGCTCAGCCGGCCCACACCGCTGACTTCCAGGCTGCCATGCTGCACCGGCAGCTGCGCCATCAAGGCGCAGGCCAGGCCGCTCAATACCGCGGGCAAGTCGCGATGCGGGCGATAGGCGCCACGGACCAGCGCGTCGACCTGCGCCGTCGAAACCATCGCTTGACCCGCCGTCGCTTGCACCGCCCGTTCTGATCCAGGCACCGTCGACCCAACGTGATGTTTTTGAGCTCTTCGAGAGATGCTCAGCCTCTCGGTCCGAAGAGCAAGGATCACAAGGGCTGGCCATAAAGGGCAGGCGCCTTGCAGCGCAACTTCCTGGACCCAGCATAGGTGACAGCGCGCACGGCCGGACCTGTCAGGCCTGACAGGCAGTCCCCTCAGCCTGGAGGACGTTTCCCCCCTCCGATTGACGATGGCTCAGCACATGAGCTGATGCGCCAAACAATGACAGCTGCTCAGCCCTGCAGCTGCAGCACCGACGGGGCATGTGCATGCCGTGCCGGCATCACCGGCAGGCTGCGCAGGCCGCGGTACAGCGCATCGGGAATCCAGTCGGGCTGCGCGGCCAGCAACTGCGGCGGCTCGGGCCAGCGCTGCAACATCTGCTGCAACACCACCTCGGCTTCCATCTGCGTGAGCGCCGCGCCAATGCAGACGTGCGGGCCGGTGCCAAACGCCAGCGACGCGCCCTGCTGGCGCGCCAGGTCCAACTGCTCGGCCTCGCTGAAACGGGCTTCGTCGCGATTCGCGCAGCCGATCATCGCCAGCACGAGCTCGCCGCGGCGGATGGTCTGGCCATGCCACTGCACATCGGCCACCGCGCGGCGGCCGGTGTATTGCACCGGGGTTTCCAGCCGCAGCACCTCGCGCACCGCGCGTGGAATCAGGTCAGGCTGCTCACGCAGCATGCGCCAGCGCAGCGGGTCGCAGGCCAGCGTCTGCACCAGGCTGCCAATCAGGTGGCGTGTGGTCTCGTGGCCGGCGAACAGCAGCATCACGCATTGCGCCAGCAGTTCGGCATCGCTGGTGATGCGGCCCTCGGCCTGGCCTTGCAGCAGGCGGTCCAGCAGGTCGGCCACCGGCCGGTCCGGTGTCTGCTGGCGTGCGCTCAGCACGACTTCGAAGCCGCGCGCCAGCCGCAGCATCGCGCGCTGGGCGCGGCGGGCCTGCAGTTCGCTGGGCTGGGCCGCGCCGATGAAGGCAGCCAGGTCGTCGGACGAGGCCACGCTGAAGAGTTCCGGGTCTTCGTCGGAC
>NZ_VIDT01000820.1 GCF_006519715.1 Ideonella azotifigens | reverse complement strand
CGCTGCTGTGCCTGCTGCCGCTGGGGCCGTTGCAGGACTTGCACAACGAGCCGCATGCCAGCGCTTGACCGTTTGGCGGCTCTGCCCGCAAACTGAGCCCATGCCCAACCCGGTTTCGACCTTCGTCGCCACGTTCGCCATCGCCCGCCCGCCGCGTGCGATGCAGTCGTTCGCGCAGGCGGTCGTCGTCGTGTTCATGGCGCAGCTGCATGCCGTCATGCACCTGCTGCTGCCACCACACCCCCGGGCCCTGCGAAACCACTGAACACCGCTGAATTTCGCTCAACAGGCCCGCCACCCGCGGGCCTGTTGCTTTTTGGAAGCTCCCACCGGAGACCTGCATGAGCTTCGCTGCACCGACCTTGCCAGACGCCCCGCCCACCGCCAACGCCACTGCGGCCTGCACGCTGCGCCGGGCCCACCCTGACGATGCGCCCGCCTTCGTTCGCATGATGGAAACGCCCGAGGTCTTCGCGAATGTGCTGCAGGTGCCGTATCCGGACGAAGCCTTCTGGCGCAAGCGCCTGGAGGACCAGCAGCTCAAGCCTGGCAGCACCGACATCCATCTGGTCGCCCTGGTGGACGGCGAGCTGGTGGGCAGCGCAGGCCTGCACGCCGCGTCCTGGGCTGTGCGGCGGCGGCATGCGATGAGCCTGGGCATCACCGTGGCGCGGCAGTGGCATGGCCGCGGCATCGGCAGCGCGCTGATGGCCGCGCTGTGCCGGCATGCCGACGACTGGGCCGGCGTGCTGCGCCTGGAGCTGACGGTGTTTGCCGATAACGCGGCCGCGATCGCGCTCTATCGCAAGTTCGGTTTCGAGACCGAAGGCCTGCTGCGCGCCTATGCCTTGCGCGATGGCCAGTACGTGGACACCCTGAGCATGGCGCGGCTGCATCCCAGCCCGCCCCACTGGCCACGTCTGGCATGAGACACTGCCGGCCCCGATTCCGTTGACGAGAGAGGTCCCGCCTTGGCTGCGCCCCGCATGAGTACCGAACAAGAGATCGAAGCGCTGGATGCGCTGTGCCAGCGCATGGCGGGCTTCGAGGACAGCATCTCGCTGGAGTGGCTAGACGGCTACATGAGCGCGCTGGCGGCAGGCCCGCGGCGGCTGACGCTGCTGGACTGGCTGCCGGTGTTCGGCGAAGGCGTTTTCACCCGCACCTTTGCCGACCCGGCCGACGTGGAGGCCGCCCAGGAGGTCATCCAGGCCCGCTGGGACGTGCTGGCCAACCAGCTGGACCCGGAGCAGATCCTCGAAGATCCGGACGTGCTGCGCCTGGCGCCGCTGATGATCGAGCTCAGCGACGAGGACAAGGCCCAGCTGGTGGCTGACGGCCATGTCAAGGAAGACGAGCTGCACCTGCTGGAGCAGACCGGCGAGGTCTGGGCCATCGGCTTCATCGACGCGACACGCGACTTTCCGCAGGACTGGCCCGAGGCCGACCTGGAAACCGAGGAGGGCCAGCTGTTCGACGAATGCATGCTGCGCGTGGTTTCGCTGACGCTGGACCCGGAAGAGCTGAAGGAAGTCTTCGAGGAGCTCTACGAAGGCGAGGAGCTGACGCGCGACGAACTGATCCACGAGGCGCTGTATGCCGCGCAGGACATGCGCCTGTACTGGCTGGACCACGCGCCGAAGCCGCCGCAGCGCCGCGTGGGCGAACTGCCGGGCCGCAACGACCCGTGCCCTTGCGGCAGCGGCAAGAAGTTCAAGAAGTGCCACGGCGCGCAAGTCCAGTGATGGCCGAGGTGCGGCATGGCTGAAAGACAGGACCTCGCGGGCAAGCACATCGTGCTCGGCCTGTCAGGTGGCGTGGCCTGCTACAAGGCCGCGGAATTGACCCGTTCGCTGGTCAAGGCCGGTGCCACGGTGCAGGTGGTGATGACCGAGGCGGCTGAGGCCTTCATCACCGCAGTGACGATGCAGGCGCTGTCGAACCGGCCGGTCTACACCTCGCAGTGGGACGCGCGGCCAGGCAACAACATGGCGCACATCAATTTGACTCGTGAGCGCCCCCAGGGCCGGGCTGCGCCCAGCCCGCCCCCCGAGGGGGATCAGGAACCTTGGGGCGGCCCTGCGGTTCCTGAAGGCGCGGACGCCGTGCTGATCGCGCCGGCCAGCGCGGACTTCATCGCCAAGCTGGTGCAGGGCA
>NZ_VIDT01000082.1 GCF_006519715.1 Ideonella azotifigens | reverse complement strand
AGGCGCCCAGCACGTCCAACGCACCCAAGGCGAAGGGCAGCATCGGCGTGGCCTTGTCCAGCCCACCCGCGCCGTCGGCGTGGAAGGCCACCGCCGCCTGCAGCGCCGCGTCGAACACGCTCGGATGGAGCACCTGGGCCTCGCGCCCAGTCCTCACCGAGTCCGGCAGTGTGATGCGCGCCAGCGCCAGGCCCTGGCCGATGAACAGCTCGCTCAGCCCACGGTGGCCAGGTCCGTAGTCCAGGCCCATCCGGCTGAACGCCACGTAGCAGGTCGCAGCGTCCACATGCGATTGCTTGCATTGCGCGCGCAACGCAGCAAGGTCATGCACCACCGCCGCCTCGTTCCCGAGGACCATGACCGCGCCCTGGCTGTACACGGTGGCTTCGTCGACACCGGTGCCATCGCCGTCATAGAGCTCGAAGCTGAATCCTCCCCCGCGCTCGGGAAACAGCGCGAGGTGCAGGTCCTTGGCTTCGGCCACCACCGCGGGCCGCAACCACACAATGTCCTGGAGGCGCAGACGAGCTTGGCCGCTGAATGCCTGATGGGCTGCGAAGCGCGCCATTTCCAGCTGCGCGGCACCCGGCAAGGTGGGCTGGCCCTGCACGACGTGGTCGGCGAGGAAGAACTCCCTGCCAGTGAAACGGCTGCTGAAACGCAGGCCGTGCAGGTTCGAGGTGTTGCGATGCACCAGCGGATGAAGGGTCGCGTGCACAGCCGTTGTCGGCAGGGGCCTGGCGTCCACCCAATGCCGCTGCCTGACGAACGGATAGGTCGGCAGTGCCAACCGGCGACGAGCGCCGCCGCTGTGCAGGCCTGTCCAATCGAACTCGGCCCCTTCGACCCATTGCTTCGCGGCGGCCCGCAAGTCGCCTTCGGCGGTCAGCGCGCTGGCGTGTCCGTCCATCGACGAGGTTTCGCCGCTGAAAACGCCGGGGAATCCGGCACCTTGCGCCAGCCAGCCTTCGAGCCCGCTTTGCAGTGCATCGAAGGATTCGACCACCAGCGCAAGCCGCGCGGCCATCGCCCGCCGCCCGACTTGCAGCGTGTAGGCCAGGTCCGCGATGCCGGCACGCCGCGTCTCCGGCAACGCGATGGCGGCCAGCAACTGGCGCACGCTGTCCTGCAGCACGGCTGTCGTCCTGGCAGACAGCACGATCAGGGCAGGCTGGGCCGGTGCAGGCTTGACCTCCGCGGGCGCCAGATACTCTTCGACCACGACATGGGAGTTGACCCCGCCAAAGCCGAAGGAGCTGATGCCGGCCCGGCGCGGAAGGGTGTGACCTTGTTCGTCGACCAATGCCGGCCACGGGCGCGCGGTGTCGACAATGAAGAACGGGCTGCCGTCCAGCGCAATGCGCGGGTTGAGCTTCTGGAAGTGCACCAGCGGCGGCAGCGCCTGGTGCCGCATGCACAGGATGGTCTTGATCAGGCCCGCGAGCCCGGCCACCGATTCGAGGTGGCCGATGTTGGCCTTGACGCTGCCGATGCCGCAGCTGTGGTCGCGCAGGGCCTCGCCGCGCTCCGCCGCCACGCGGGCGAAAGCCAGCTTCAGCCCTTCGACCTCGATCGGGTCGCCCTTGGGCGTGCCGGTGCCGTGTGCTTCGACATAAGCGATGGTGCCAACCGGCACACCCGCTTCGTGCAGGGCCTCGCCGATCACCCTGGATTGCGCGAGCGAGCCGGGATAGGTCACCGTGCGCGCATGGCCACCGTGGTTCACCGCGCTGCCGCGCAGCACGGCGGCAATGCGGTCGCCGTCGCGAATGGCCTGGGCCAGCGGCTTGACCAGCAGCATGGCGGCACCCTCGCCACGCACATAGCCGTTGGCGCGCTCGTCGAAGCTCTTGCAGCTGCCGTCCGGCGAGAGCATGCCGGTCTTGGAAAACGAGATGAAATGCGTCGGGCTGCAGAGCACGCTGACGCCACCCACCAGGGCCTGATCACATTCACCGCGGCGGATCGCATGCGCCGCCTTGTGCAGCGCCACCAGCGAGCTGGAGCATGCGGTGTCCACCGGCATGCTGACGCCGTGCAGGTTCAGGAAATGCGAGATGCGGTTCGGAATGAGCGCAGCGTGGGTGCCGGTGGAGACATGGCCCTCGATCACATCGAGCGCATGCCGCAGGTGGTCTTCGTAGTCGTAATTGAAGACGCCGACGTACACGCCGGTGCGGCTGCCGCTGAACTGCAGCGGGTCATAACCGGCATCCTCGATGCAAGTCCAGGCTTGCTCCAGCATGAGGCGCTGCTGCGGGTCCATCACCGCCGCTTCGCGCGTCGAGACGCCGAAGAAATCGGCATCGAAACTTTCTACGCCTTCGATGAAGCCGCCCCATTTGCTGATGGACTTGTTCTTCTCCTGCGCGTCGGCCGAATAGAAGGCGTCCCGGTCCCATCGGCCCGCCGGAATCTCGCTGACACTGGACAGACCCTGGCGAAGGTTCTCCCAGAACTGCGCGTAGTTTTCAGCGCCAGGAAACCGGCAGGCCATGCCGATGATGGCGATGTCGCCGACACGACCGTCGTCTGCCCCACGCGCCTGCCCCAAGGGCTTCGAGTGGTCTTCGAAGTCCCCAAACTGCTGATCAACCGTGTTCATCCAAGTCCCTGCGATCTGTCTCTTTCAAGTGCCTGGTCAGCCGGTGCTGACGGCTGTCAAACTTCGACAGGGCATTCCGTGGTTTGTGTCTGAGGCGCTTCGGCCTCAAGCGGTGTGTGATCGATGAAGCGGGTCAGAAAGCCCGCCAGGTGCGCCGCAGCACCCTCCATGACCTTGAGCGCAATGGCATCCACATGGCGCTGGCGCCATGGCTCGAGTTCGGTTCCCTTCACCCACTGATTGAAGGACCCCAATGCCGGACCGGTCTGGATCTGGTAGTTCACGCGGTCGTCGGGCGCGCCGGCCATCGCAATGCGGGTGCAGTAGGCGAAGTACCAGCGGAACACCAGCGCCATCCTGTGTTTCGGATTGGCTTCGGCCTTGGCGATCTCGTGCGCCTGACCAGCAGACCTGAAATAGTTCGCCGTCTCGTGCCAGATCTCGTCGAAGCTCTTCTTGAAGAAGGTGGTCTCCAGCTGGCGACGGGTGCGCTCGGGGATTTCGTCCAGGCTGTTGTAGTGCCGGTAGAGCGAAAGCAGCTTGTTCGCGCGGGCCGGGAAGAACACCGACTTCTTCATGACCTGGACCTGCGCGCCGATCTCGAACATGTCCCCGGCCGGCGCGTATTCGGTGTCCTGGATGTCGATCTCCTGCAGCATGGCCTTGCCCTCGTCGCTCATCCCGGCTTCGACGGTGCACTGGTTGATCGAACCGGTCATGATGAAGTCCGCGCCGAGCAGGAACGCAGCGGCCGCGGCCTCGGGGCCGCCGATGCCACCGGCCAGGCCCATGCAGATCGGCTCGGCATAGGCATGCGTGCGCTGCAGCTCGTCTCGCAGGCGCAGCAGCGGCGGCAGCATCACGGCGGCAATGCCGCCATCGGTATGGCCACCGGAATCGGCTTCGACGCAGATGTCGTGGCTGACCGGCACGCCTTGCGCCAACCTGGCCTGCTGCGGCGTGACCAGGCCTTGCGCGAGCAGCTTCTCCACGATGGCCGCTGGCGGCGGCATCATGAACGCCCTCGCCACTTCCGGGCGCGAGATCTTCGCGACGATGCGGTGGTCGCACACCGTCTCTCCGCGTGCATTGGTGCGAAGCCCCAGCAGCCGGAACCGGACCAGCGCTGGCGTCATCTGCATGAAGGCAGCGGCCTCGACGGTGCGGATGCCGTGCTTCAGGTAAAGGTCGACCACCGCCTCTTCCTGCGCTGGATATTCGTAGTTGGCCAGCAGGTTCATGCCATAGGGCTGGCCCTGCTTCAGCTCGGCCTGGATGCGAACGATGTTCGCATCGATCTTGGCGAGCGAGAGTCCGCCGGCGCCGAAGAAGCTCAGAAAGCCCGCCTTGCCCATGCGGATCACCAACTCGGCAGAGGCCACGCCGCGGTACATCGCCCCGGCCATGTAGGCGAACTTCAGGCCGAAGCGGCGGCGGAACACCTCGCTGCCGAGCGATGTGGCTTCGACCCGGCGTTGCGGGCTGCGCGCGATGGACGGTTGCGGTTCACGAACTGCAGCGGCTTCAGGCTTCGATTCGCGAACCGGCTGGGCGCTCGGGCGCGCATCGAGGATAGGCGTCTCCTTGGCCCTGATGTCCAGCACCATCTTCGTCAGCACGTTCGCACCGATCTCCTGGAACAGGATGTCGCCTCTTCCCATCAGGTAGCGCACCGAATCGACCCATTGCACCGGCGCTGCGATCTGGTCGGCCAGGGTCTGTGCGATGCGGCCGGGGTCGTAGGGTCGCGCCGTGGCATTGGCAATCACCGGGACATGTGGCGCGGTGAACGAAAACTGCTGCAGGAATCCGGCGAACTCGGCCCGGGCGGGGTGCATCAGGCGGGAGTGGAATGCGGCGCCGACATCCAAGGTCACGCAACGCAGGTCCTGCCGCTTGAACAATTCCGCAGCCTGGGCGATCGCGCCTTTCTCGCCCGCGATCACCGTCTGCGTTGGCGAGTTGAAGTTCGCGATGTCAACCTGTTCGAGGCCGTGCCTGTCGAGCAGCGCCCTGAGTTCATTGGCCGGAACCCCGATCACCGCGGCCATCCCGCCTTGCTTGGCGGCGGCCATCAGTTCGCCGCGCCGCTTGACCAGGCGCAGCCCGGTCTCGAACGGGAACACGCCGGCCGCGAGCAAGGCGTTGTATTCACCGAGGCTGTGACCGGCGAAGAAATCAGGCCGAAGGTCGGGCTGCAGCTGTTGTTGCCGGTGGTAATGCAGTGCGTTGACGACAAAGATCGCCGGCTGGGTGAATTGGGTTTGCGACAATTTCCCCTGCGGGTCATTCAGGCACAGCTCGTCGAGCGAATAGCCGAGAATCTCGGACGCGCTGGCAACGATTTCCGGGAAAAGGGGAAACAGCGCCTTGCCCATTCCCCTGAACTGAGAGCCCTGACCGGGGAAGATGACTGCCTTCAACTGGGGTGCGTCCATGATGGGTTCGTCTGGTGTGGGGTTGTCCGGATGGCGCCTCGCCGCGGAGCCGGTGATGTTGGGAGTTCGTCCGGTCGCGGCCAATCCCATGAATCGCCCCAAGTCGCTGCCGAATGGCGCCATCACGTGATGGACAGCGGACTTCGACCCAGTTGGCAATCCGTACTTCAGGAATGTCGCCAGCGTCCCGCCCGGCCCGATATCGATATAACGATGGCAGCCCTGGGATTCAATTTGGTGCAGGGTCTTGTGAAACTGGATGGGCAGGCGCACCGCCGACCAGAAATGATTTGCGGGCAAGGCGCGCAGGAAATCACCGGTGGCGCAACAAACGACGGGGACATTGCCTTGGCGAATCTGGAGCCCGCTCAAGGCCTGCTGGCAAGGCAGCCGGGCAGCCTCGATCCAGCGCGAATGAAAGGCATAGCGGACGGGGAGCCGCTGAAACACCACGCCGTGCTGGCGAAGCTGGCGCTCGACTGCCGCCAGGTTGGCAGCCGGCAACGAGATCACCGAGTGCGTCGCGAAGTTGCGGGCGCCAAGCTCGCAGATCGAGAACAGTTCCGGCGTCAGGCATGCCGCCGGTTCGCCCATGACGGCCACCATGGCGCCAGGCTCGCAATGCGCCTCCACGGCCATCGCCTGGTCGATCACCGCGAGCAGCGCGGCGTCGGGGTCGACATGGCCGGCCACGGCTGCGGCGGCGAAGGTGCCCAGGCTGGCGCCCAGCACGAGGTCCGGCTGCACGCCGGCGGCCATCAGCGCCTTTGCCAACGCGTACTCGACCATGAAGATGGCCGGATGGGTGTGCAGGAGCCGCTCGAACGGCGCCTCTCTGGCATGGCGCTCGTCCAACAACGCCGCCAGTGGCGACTCGCCGCAATGCGCACGCGCCAAGCGGTCGGCGCGTTCCAGCGTGGCGCGAAAACCGGCATGGCGCTCAAAGAGCTCCCGGCCCATTTGAAAATGCTGGGAGCCTTGCCCTGAGAAGAGAAATACGGTTCTCATGCGCGCATGCTGATGCGTGGAGACACCGTGCTGGCGGCGAGCGCCTCAGCTCCGCACTTTCGAAGTCGCGCCTTCAATCAGCGAACTGACTGGACGCGGGTGCATATCGAAGCAGGTTTTGCGAATGAATTCAACGCAGGCATCGCGCGGCCCCTGCACAGCCGCACACCCCCGAGCTTCCGGCTTGGCCTTTTCGAATGGCCAGATCGAATATTGACCGTCACCGTTCACAACCACTTGATAGATTGCTTCTGACGGAATGCCGGACATGAATCACCTTCTGCAAAAGAGAAAATCGGCTCCTTTTGAGAACCGACCCCTGTCTCAATTTTCACCACAAAAATGCTGGGTCAAACCCTGATGGGGCCCAACCTGACAGCCAGGCGACAGCTTCGCGTCGGTAACAAGCAAACAGCCTTCTTACACCACAGCAACGCCTGATCGACTCACTTTAATGTGTTTCGCCCTTGCGAATACAGCACACACGATGCGATTCGAAAGTTACGAATTGATGCAATGCAGCGCCAGTTATTACAGCTTGCGTGGTGAATTTAGGGATTGCCAGGATCGACCAGCATCCGGGACCCAACCGCAACAGGATGACCGCTTATCGCGACACATGCATGACGACGACGCCAGGCACCCACTTTTCCAGTGCCAGGCAGGCGGTCACCCGGTCATCGCCCACCAGCAGGTCGACCAAGCGCAGCGAGGCCGGATCGCCGACAAGCGGTTGCCGCTCCGCGAGCCCCACGTCGATCGCGCACAGGTCGTCGCTCAGGCCCTTGCCGGTCGCCTTCAGCACCGCCTCCTTGCGAGTCCAGCAGCGCTTGAAAAGCGCCGGCTGCTCATCCGGCTCGGCCCGGGCGATGGCCAGGCGTTCGGCCGGATGGGTGGTCCCGGCCAGCAGGTCCCGATGGTCCCCGAGGCGCAGGAAAGCTTCGACGTCGATGCCGACGGACTCGCCCGGACTGACTGCGCAGGCCACCCATTCGGCCGAGTGGGAGAGATTGAAGGCGGGCAACCCGGGCAGGAAAGGTTTGCCGTGAACGCCGAATGAAAAAGCGCAGGGCACCAAAGCGCCCCTGGGTCGAACGAGATGGTGAACCATTGTTCGACCCAGAACGAAGTTCTTGCGATCCCCGGCTTGCCGATAGCGCATGGCGCGCTGCCGATCCGCGTCGGCAAGCACATGTTCGTCGGCGAAATCGCCGGCCTCGTGCAGGATCGCGACGAAGGCGCATCCGCGCCCCAGGGCCTGGTCGCAGACCAGGCGAGCGTCCTGCCACAGCACGGTGCTCGCGACAGTGATGGTTGAGATCCCGAAGCTTGTTGGCCCCGCTTCCGAGTGCTCCCAGCGCGGGTCTGCACCCAGCCCGCCCACCGCGGGGGACAACAAGAAGCCTTGGGCCGGTTCGGCACGCGACGCATTCATGGCGACGGGATTCTGCCGGGATTCGACGCGCTGAGGTAATATATGTTTTGTGTATGAAACGTATAGCGCACACCATCATGGGCATTGTGAAGATTTCAGACCAGATGCATGACAACCTGCGGGCGGCCAGCGAGGCGCTGAGCCGGTCCATCAATGCCCAGGCCGAGCATTGGATGCGGGTCGGCATGCTGGCCGAGCTGAACCCGGCGCTGAGCCATGGCGAGATCTGCCAGTTGATGCTGCAGGCCAGCCAACGTGGCGATGGCGGTTTTGCTTTTGCGCTGCCCGAGGTGAGCGCTGCGAAGAAGCGAGCTGCGAAAGCGGCACGGGTGGCGGCATGAGCGCCGCCCGGCCGCCCGAAGGGGCTCATTCCCGCCTGGTGGGACCGGCCGCAGGCCGCAGGGTGCACCAATGAGCGCCGTGAAGAAACCGGCGCAACTGATCAAGTCGCCAGAAGAGATCGCGATGGCGCGCGCAGCAGGCGCGCTGGCGGCCGAGGTGCTGCAGATGATCGCGCCGCACGTGAAGCCGGGCGTCAGCACCGAGCAGCTGGACCGGCTGTGCCACGACCACATTGTCAAGGTGCAGAAGGCCATTCCTGCGAACGTGGGCTACCACGGCTATCCGAAGACGGTCTGCACCTCGGTCAACCAGGTCGTCTGCCACGGCATTCCGTCCAGCCAGAAGATCCTGAAGAAGGGCGACATCGTCAACATCGACGTGGCGGTGATCAAGGACGGCTGGCACGGCGACACCAGCCGCATGTATTTCGTCGGCGAGCCGGGGCCGATGGCCAGGCGGCTGGTCAACACGACCTACGAAGCGATGCTGGCCGGCATCCGCCAGGTGCGGCCCGGCGCGACGCTGGGCGACGTGGGCCACGCGATCCAGACGGTGGCCCAGCGCGACGGCTTCAGCGTCGTGCGCGAATACTGCGGCCACGGCATCGGCAAGGTCTACCACGACGAACCACAGGTGCTGCACTACGGCAAGCCCGGCCAGGGCCTGCGGCTGGAAGCCGGCATGGTGTTCACCATCGAGCCGATGATCAACGCCGGCCAGGCGGGCACCCGTGAGCTGTCGGACGGCTGGACCGTCGTGACCAAGGACCATTCACTGTCGGCCCAGTGGGAGCACATGGTGGCCGTGACGCCCGAGGGCTTCGAAGTGCTGACGCCCTGGCCGGAGGGCACGGGCAGCTACCCGGCAATCAATTGACCCGTGGCGCGCAGGCCCGGCGAAGCTCGTAGCAAGTAGAAACAAGGAAATTTCAAAGCCCATTCAACCCTGACGGCGCCTTGCGGTACTCACCGCACAGCAGCCAGAAGAGAGGATGGGCAACGATGAATGTTTCGCGCGAGCCAGCGGCCGTGCCTGTGCGCTTTCCGGTGAGCCGCCGAGGTTCGTCGGTGGCCGTCGGCGAGGCGGGCGCCACTGCCGGTCCAGCTCGACGGCCGAAGCCCGGCATCCTGCTGTTCAACCCGTGGGCCACGCGCACCGGCCGCGTGCCCAACAGCCTGCTGCACATCGCAGCAGCGCTGGGCGACAGCTGCGACATCGAATTGGTCGACGGCAACCTGGAGGCCGACCCCTGGGCCGTGATCGAGCCGCTGCTGGCCTCCGGCAGGTTCGGCTTCTTCGGCTGCACGGTGATGCCCGGGCCACAACTGCGCCAGGCGGTGCCGGTCACGCGCCAGGTTCGCGCGAACTTTCCGCGGCTGGTCACGATCTGGGGCGGCTACTTTCCCTCCAACCATCCGCAGGCCGTGCTGCAGTCGGGCTGCGTGGACTATGTCGTGCAGTCGGCCGGCGAAGGCTCGCTGCCCGCCTTGCTGGCGGCACTGTGCGAAGGCCGCTCGCCTGAACTGATCCCCGGGCTGATCTTCCTGCGCAATGGCGAAGTGGTGCGCACCGGCAAGGCACCACTGCCGGACCTGGACCTTCAGCCCGCCTTGCCGCTGGACCTGCTGGCGCGGCGCCACCCGATCCGGCGCTACCTGCCCCGCACCTTCCTCGGCCGCCGCACCCACGCGATGCACACCAGCATGGGCTGTCCGTTCATGTGCGCCTTCTGCGCCGTGGTGCCGCTCTACCAGGGGCGCTGGGTGGCGCGCTCGGCCGAGCTGGTGGCCCAGGACGTGCTGCAGATGCGCGACGCGCACGGCGTGGACGCGATCGAATTCACCGACAACAACTTCTTCGTTTCAGAAAAACGGGTGAGGGCCTTTGCCGAACGTTTGCGCGGGCAAGGCGTGGCCTGGTGGGGCGAGGGCCGCATCGACACCTTGGACCATTTCAGCGACCAGACCCTGGCACTGATGCGCGAGGCCGGCTGCCGCATGATCTTCTTCGGCGCCGAGAGTGGCGACGACGAAGTGCTGGCCATGGTGGACAAGGGCGGCCGCCAGTCCGGCGCGCAGATCCTGCGCTTCGCCGCACGCCTGCTGTCCTTCGGCATCACCCCCGAGTATTCGTTCGTGCTGGGCTTTCCCAGGCCCACCGAAGCCGAAGTCTGGGCGCAGATCCACCGCGACATCGGCTTCATCCGGCAGCTGAAGCAGCAGAGCCCGGCGACCGAAGTCATTCTCTACATCTACAGCCCGGTACCCACCGAGGGCACTGCGCTGCAGCAGCGCAGCCAGGCCGCGGGGTTCCGCTTCCCGAACACGCTGGAAGACTGGGTCAGCCCGGCGTGGGAATCCTTCGACCTGCACCGCAATCCGCTGACACCATGGCTCACGCCGGCGATGGTGCGGCACATCCACGACTTCGAGACGGTGATGAATGCGCGCTACCCGACGCGCACGGATTTCAGCCTCGGCGACTGGGGGCGGCGAATGATGCAGGCGGCCTCGCTGCCGCGCTATTGGAGCGGCATCTATCGGCGGCCGCTGGAGTTGAAGGTGCTGCAGCGCCTGCGCCGCTATACGCGTCCTGAAGTGGAGGGCTTCTATGCTGAAAGCAACTGAACCCGTGACGGCTCAGATGCCGGCACTGGATGTGGCCCAACAAGCGGTATTGAGGGCGCTGGCGTACCGGCAGGTGTTCGACTGCCCCCTGTCGGCCGACGAGGTCTGGCAATTCCTGGACGCGCCGGGCGTATCGCTCCGAGAAGTGAAAACCGCCCTGCAGCGATTGCAAACCGCTGGCCTGGTGGCCGGCCGTGACGACTTGTTCTGGATTGCAGAGATGGAGGATCCGATCGAACGCTGGATCGCCAAGCGTGATCGTGCCGATGCCCAGATGCCGCAGGCGCTGCAGGTCGGCCATGGCCTGATGCGCTTGCCCTTCGTGGATGGCGTGGCGATTTCCGGCTCCTTGTCCAAGCGCTCGCAAGCAGAGGATGGCGACTTCGACTTCCTGATCATCACGCGCCGACGCCGGCTGTGGCTGGTCTACGTGATGTTGCGCCTCTACCGCGACAATTTGCCGAATCCACACATGCTGTGCTCGAACTACGTACTTGCCAGCCACAAGCTGGCGCTGGAGCAGCGGGATGCCTTTACCGCGATGGAATTGGCCACCTTGCTGCCAGTCGCCGGCCGGGACCAGCTGATGCAGATGCGGCAACTCAATGCCTGGGTGGACGGGTACCTGCCGAATCGGCCGCCTCTCTCGGAATTTTCCGAGCCCGTACCGGACCGAATGCGCGGGCTGTGCGAGGCAGCCCTGGCGGGGCCATTTGGCAGTTGGCTGGACTGGTGTGCCTGGAAGCTGATTCACACCCGGCACCGCCGCACCATTCCGCATTTGCGGTCCCTGACGGCGCGACGCAGCCTGCAGTTGGACCGCGATGTCGCCAAGCTTCACAACTCAGAGTGGAAGTACCGCATCCTCGAGCGATACCAGTCGAACCTGGACCGACTGGAGGGTCTGACCGGAGCAACGATTTCGCGCGGTGCTGCAGAAGACACGGTGCTGGTGGCTTCTGCCTACCACTACCGCCTCGACCCCAAGCAGTGGCAGGCCGGCAAGCCCTATCCGCCGCTCGGGACCCTGTACGCCGCCGGCCTGGTCCGCAGCCTGGGTTTCCAGACGCAGGTGTTCGACGCAGGCCTGGCGGAAAGCGAGCTGGCTTTCCTGCGCCAGTTGGAGCGACAGCGGCCGGCCTTCGTGGTTCTGCAGGAAGACGGTTTCAACTATCTGACCAAGATGTGCCTGGACCGCATGCGGGATGCGGCCTTGCAGATGGTCCGGCTGGCCCGTGCCTTCGGCGCACGCATCCTGGTCTGCAGTTCGGACGCGACGGATTTCCCCGAGCCTTACCTGCGCGCTGGCGCCACGGCAGTGGTACGGGGCGAAAGCGAGGCCACGTTGGCCGAGGTGTTGCAAGCCTGGCGAGACGAGCAGCCCTGGACCGAGATTCCAGGTCTGGTTCACCTGGTGGAGGATCGCCTGGTGAGGTCCGCGCAACGCGCGCCCATCACCGACCTGGACCAACTGCCCCCGCCCGCCTGGGACCTGGTGGACCTGGCGCCTTACCGCGAGGTCTGGCAGCGCCGGCACGGCCACTTTTCGTTGAACATCGCCACCACGCGCGGCTGCCCGTATGCGTGCAACTGGTGCGCCAAGCCGCTGCACGGCAAGCGCTACACCGTGCGCTCGCCCGAGCAGGTCGTGGACGAGCTGGCCCTGCTGGTGCAGCAACATGGCGCCCAGCACTTCTGGGTCACCGACGACCTGTTCGGGCTGAAGCCCGGCTGGGTGCAGCGCTTCGCCGCACTGGTGCAGGCGCGCGGCCTGAAGCTGCGCTACACCATCCAGACCCGGGCCGACCTGCTGCTGCGCGACGCCGACGATCTGCAGGCCATGGCCTCTTCGGGCCTGGAGACGGCCTGGATCGGCGCCGAAAGCGGTTCGCAGCGCATCCTGGACGCGATGGACAAGGGCATCACGCGGGCGCAGATCGACGGCGCGGTGCAGGCGCTGAAGCAGCACGGCGTGAAGCCGGCGCTGTTCCTGCAGTTCGGCTACCTGGGCGAGACGGCCGAGGACATCCGGCTCACGCACCGGATGGTGGACGAACTGCAGCCCGACCAGATCGGCATCTCGGTGTCCTATCCGCTGCCCGGCACCGTGTTCCACGAACGCGTGAAGGCGCAGATGGGCAAGAAGACGCACTGGCTGCACAGCAACGACCTGGACCTGATGTTCCCCGGCAACTTCTCGCCGGCGTTCTACCGGCACCTGCATGCCTACACCTCGCGGCGCTTCCAGGTCATGCGCTGCTGGTCGGTGCTGTGTGGGCGACTGCCCGCATCCCGCCGCGGTGGCCGGCTTCGCGAACTGGCCTCGCTGCTGCGTGCCATGCCGGCACTGCTGCGCGCTCGCCTCGGCCTGTGGCGCGAACAGCGCCAGTCAGCCACTGCACCGATGGTGGCGACGTGAACACCGCCGCGTTCGACGCGGTCGCGCGGGACTACGACCGCGACTTCACCCACAGCCTGGTGGGTGCGGCCCAGCGCCGCACCGTCTGGGATGTGCTGGACAACCGCCTGCGCCAGACGGGTCGCCCATGTTCGGTGCTCGAACTGAACTGCGGCACCGGCGAAGACGCCCTGCACATGGCCCGCGCCGGCCACCGTGTGGTGGCCACCGACGTCTCGCATGCAATGCTGCAGGTGGCCCGCGACAAGCTGGCCCGGGCCGGCCTCGGTGGCGCTGCGCAGACGCGGCCGCTGGACCTGCAGGCCCTGGCGTCCGGCCATGTGACCGCGCAGGAACTGGGCGGCCCGTTCGACCTGGTGTTCTCCAACTTCGGCGGCCTGAACTGCCTGTCGCCCTCGGCACTGCAGGCCCTGGCCGCACCGCTGGCATCCTGCCTGGCGCCCGAGGGGCAGATCATCGCCGTGGTGATGCCGCGCCTGTGTCTCTGGGAAAGCGCTTGGGCCCTGCTTCAGCTGCGGCCACGCCTGGCGGCCCGGCGCTGGCGAGGCGGACCCGTGCTGGCCCAGCTAAGC
>NZ_VIDT01000819.1 GCF_006519715.1 Ideonella azotifigens | reverse complement strand
TGCACGCGGGCGCCGGTGGGCACCAGATAGGCGGCAAGGTCGTCGGTGGGCAAGGCGCCCTGAGCCATCAGCAGCACCGTCAGCCCATGCAGCTCGGGGGTGGCGCTGGGCTGCCAGGCGGGCTCGGGTAGCACAGGCGCGGGGGCGAGCCGGTCGCCATCCTGGCCTGGCAGGTGGCTGTCATGGCGGGTGGCCAGGGCCGGATCGGCCGCTGGCAGCGGCAGGCCGACCTCGAAGGTGGTGCCCAGGCCGGGTTCGCTGCGAACCTGGATCCTGCCGTCCAGCAGGCTGATCAGGCGCTCGCTGATGGTCAGGCCCAGGCCGGTGCCGCCGAAGCGGCGCGTGGTCGAGACCTCGGCCTGGGTGAAGGGCAGGAAGATGCGGTCGATGGTGGCCGGGTCCATGCCGATGCCGTTGTCGCTGACCTCGAAGCGCACCTGGCCGGGCTGTGCGCAGTCGGGCTCCACGCGCAGCGCCACGCGGCCGCGCCGTCCGGGCAGGCCGGCGGAGAACTTGATCGCGTTGCTGAGCAGGTTGTTGACGATCTGGCGCAGCCGCACCGGGTCTGTCATCACCAGCTCGGGCAGCGCGGGCGAGCAGAACAGCTGCAGCTCGACCTGGCGCGCGGTGGCCACCGGCTGCAGCGCGTCGTACAGGCGCTCGACCAGCGCGGCCAGGCGAACCGGCGTGCGCTCCAGCACCAGGTGGCCAGCCTCGATCTTCGAGAAGTCCAGGATGTCGTCGATCAGCCGCAGCAGCGAGCTGGCCGAGTCGCGCATGGTGTGCACCGCGTCGGCCTGCTCCTCGGTCAGCGCGCTCTGCGCCAGCAGCTCGGCCATGCCGATCACGCCGTTCATCGGCGTGCGGATCTCGTGGCTCATGGTGGCCAGGAAGGCCGACTTGGCGCGGTTGGCGGCCTCGGCCTGCTGCGTGGCCGCGGCCAGCTGGGCCTCGATCTGCTTGCGCGCGCATACGTCCATCAGCATGCCGTACCAGACGATGCCGCCGTCCTCGCGGCGCGTGGGCAGCGCATCGACCGCGATCCAGCGCCAGGCCTCGCCCACGCGCAGCCGGAATTCGCTGCGCAGCGGCGTCAGGTCGCGGCTGGAGGCGTTCATGTCCTCGTTCAGGCCAGGCAGGTCGTCGCCGTGCACATTGCGGTAGAGCTGGTGGCGGTCGGCCAGCAGCTCGGCCGGGGTCAGGCCCAGCACGCTGGCGGCCGAGCCGCTGAGGAACACGAAGCGCGATTCACCCTGGGCCGGTCGCTCGAATTCATAGACCACGCCGGGCAGGCTGGCGAAGATGGTGTCGGTGCGCAGGCGCTGCTCGGCCAGCTCGGCCTCGTGGGCCTTGCGCTGGCTGATGTCGATGTGGGTGCCGGCGGCCCATTCGGGCAGGCCTTCCGGCGTGCGCGAGACGAACTTGGCGCGCGACTGGGTCCAGATCCAGCGCCCGTCGGCATGGCGAACCCGCTGCTCGACCTCGTAGTGCGACAGCGCTCCGGCGTGGTGGGCACGGCCTTGCGCCAGCATCGCCGGCACGTCGTCAGGATGCACCAGCTCGCAGAAGCGAGCAAAGCTGAAGGGCTGCACCTCTGCCACCGCGTAGCCGAACATTGCCGCCCAGCGGGCGTCGGCCAGGATTTCACCGGTCTGTGCATTGAACTCCCAGCTGCCCACGTCGCTGCCTTCGAGCACATGGTCCAGCCGCTGGCGCTCACGCTGCAGCGCCTGGTTGGCCTGGCGCACCGCGGTCACGTCGGTGTCGATGGCCATGAAGCCGGTCAGCTGGCCTTCTGCGCTGCGCAGCGGACGGACTTCGGTGCGGGTCCAGTAGACCTGGCCGTCGGGTCGCCGGTTTTCGATCTCGCCATCGAAGTTGTCCCCGGCGGCATAGGCCTGGGCCAGCGCGGCCTTCGCCTCGGACGTGCCCAGGTTGGACCGCATCAGCGCATGCGGCAGCTGGCCAAGCGCCGCTTCGGCACTGTGGCCGGACATCGTGCTGAACGCCTGGTTGGTCCAGACGATGCGGCCCTGGGCGTCCATCACCATCACGGCGCTGGAAGTGCGCTCTGCCACTTGCGAGAGCCGGTCCAGGTCGGCCGTCATGCTGGCAGCCAGCGCCAGCGCGCGGGCCCGCGCCGAGGCCATGGCCCAGA